>JAAZAB010000272.1 GCA_012514555.1 Lentisphaerota bacterium | reverse complement strand
CCGGCGCCGCCTCGGCGCCGGGCGGGGACGCCGCGGAAGGCCTGGGCAGGCGCCTGAACCCGGTCCACGCCAGGCGCTTCAAGACCGTCGCCATTTGGGCGACCGGCATCAAGACCGATGCCCAGGGCAAGGCCGCCGTGTCGCTCGACCTGCCCGAGTTTTCAGGCGCTCTTCGCCTCATGGCCGTTGCCCTGGATTCGCTTCGGTTCGGCAGCGCGGACCGGCAGGTTGCGGTCAAGCGCCCGCTGGTCGTGCAGCCGAGCTTCCCCCGGATACTGGCGCCCGGCGACAAGTGCGTCGTGCCCGTGCGCGTGTTCAACGAAAGCGCCACTTCGCTGTGGGCCAAGGTCATGTTGAACTTCTCGGGCGTCTTCCCCAATTCCGGCGCGTCGGCATCCGGCGCAGGCTGGCTCGGCGCGGGCGCGGCGACCAACTACGAGTTTGCGCTCCTGACGGAGACCCCGGGCGTCGGCCGCTGTCGCATCGAGGCGCCGATGCCGGACAATGACCTTTACGTGGAGGATCTTGAAATAGCGGTGCGCCCGCCGTCCAGCCGCGTTGCCCATGCCGGATTCGGACGTCTCGGTCCGGGCGAGGCCACGAATATCCCGGTGCCGTGCGCGTGGTTCGAAGGCACGGCCGCGTCGAAAATCAGCCTGTCCGGCCTGCCGGGAGTGCGCCTGCGCGGCAGCCTTGACTTTCTGCTCCGCTATCCGCACGGCTGCCTGGAGCAGACCATTTCATCCGCGTTTCCGCTCCTGTATCTCGCGGACCTGGCCGAGGTCCTTTACCCCGATTGGCTGACTCCGCGGGAGGTCGAGCGCCTGGCGCAGGCCGGGGTTGACCGCGTGCTTTCCATGCAGGCCTATAACGGCAGCTTCTCGCTGTGGCCGGGGTCTGAAACATATCCGTGGGGCACGCTCTATGCAGTCCATTTCCTCGTGGAAGCCGCCAAGGCCGGGCGCAAAACGCCCGAAAGCAGGATTAGCGCCGCCTGCGACTGGATAGAGGCTTACCTGAACCAGGGCTATTCTTCCTACGCCGGGCAGTCCGGGAACCCCGCCGCTCCGGATCCCAGGCTGGCCATGGCCTACGAAACGGCATACGCCGCACACGTGCTTGCGCTCGCTGAGCGGGCGCCCCATTCCTGGCTCACCCGGCTCCTTGAAATACAGGACCGGCTGGACCGCGGAACCCGCATTCACCTCGCGGCCGCGCTGTACGCAGCCGGCCGCCGCCTTGACGGCCGCAAAATACTCATCACGATCCCGGCCGTGCCGAAAGACGCCGCGCCCCGCTCGCTCGGCGCCGCGCTCCGGTCCCAGGTCGCGGACGACGCCAGCCTGCTCTCGGTCTGGATCACTTCCGAGCCCGGGAACGCGGCGATTCCCGCGCTCGTGCGCCGCATCGAAGCGGCGCTTGACAACGGCCGCTGGCACACCACCCACGAAAACGCGCTCGCGCTCATGGCGCTCGGCAAGTACTGCCGGAGCCTCGGCCCGGGCAAGCCGGTGACCGGCTTTGTCGCCTGGGACACGCATCGCCGCGATTTCACCAACGCCCCCGACATCAGCCTGGACCTGGATAAAATCCCGCGCACAAACGATGTTGTCGAAATCCGGAACACCGGGGCAACACCGATGTATTTTGCGTGGTCCTCCGAAGGCGTGCCCGCAAAGGGAACTGCAAAAGAGGAGGACGCCGGCCTGAGCGTGCGCCGCGCCTTTTTTGACGAAAGCGGAAACGAAATCGACCTTGAGGAAATCCGCCAGGGCAGCGTGGTGGTGGTCAGGATAGAGCTTTCTGCCCCCGGGTCCGTGGACAATGTCGTGGTCGAGGACCTGCTTCCCGCCGGGCTTGAAATCGAAAACGCCGCGCTGCACACGTCCCAGACAATCGAATGGGTCAAGGAGCTCAAGACGGAGAACCCGCTGCGCACGGAAATTCGCGACGACCGGTTCATTGCCTTTACCGGCCCGTTCTCCGGCCGCATGCTGATCCACTACACGGCCAGGGGCGTAACGCGCGGCGAATTCACGCTTCCGCCCGTCGCCGCCTCTTGCATGTATGACCCGGCAATTCACAGCGTGCACGGCGCCGGCAGGCTCCGCGTCCTCGCGCCGGAATAGCCGCTTGACCCTAGAGCAATCGAATATCCAATATCCAACTTGGATTTGGATATTGGATATTCGCCTGAATGTGTCTTCGGCGGCCGGGGCCGTCCGCCCTCCATGTGGAACGCATCCGGCGCCTCTTCTGTAGCCGCGCCGCTGTGCGGCGCGCTTTCGCGGCTCCCTGGGAGCGCGGCCGTCCCGGCCGACGGATGTCGTAAACCCGCAAAATCCGGGATTATCTCCTGCCTGCGTGAAGAGAGGCTTTTGGGACAGGAAGGTTTCAGCCCGGAAACACTTTGTTCAGCGCTTCCAGCCCCGCGGCCATATGCGGTACTTGTCCATCAGGCGGCGCAGGTTGCCGCCCAGGATCTTGCGCTTGTCCGCCTCGGATATTCTCGCATAGAGAATGGGGCCGAGGCCCCAGCTAATGGGAAGGTCCATGAGGTCGGAGCCGAATAGCAGGCGGCCGGCCCCGTATATCTCGACGTATTTCTCCGTCTGGTTCCAGCCGAGGAACGGGCAGGTGCAGATGTAGAGGTTCTCAAACTCCCTGCAGACATCGGCGAAGCCGCCCTCGGAGTG
>JAAZAB010000271.1 GCA_012514555.1 Lentisphaerota bacterium | reverse complement strand
GGGAGCAATCCGGGCATGATTTCGCGCATTCTTCCCCTGATCCTTCTGGCCGGACTTGCCGTCTCCGCCGCCGTTCCCCTGATCTCGCTGGCGTTACTGGCAAGCGGCCAGTTGAAGCCGAACCGGCGCGGATTTCTCCCGGGCCGGCAATTGGCGCTGGCCCGTGCCAGCATCCCTGCAACTGCGCTCCTCGCCGGTTGGCTTTGCCTGCATTTCGAACCCTGGATAGCGCTGGCAACGCAACTTGCCGTGATCGTCGCGGCCGCTGCTGCACTTCCAGTCATGCTTGCGTTCCTCATCCGCCCGCCCGGGGCCCCGGCTGCCTGGATCGCCATGATTGCAGGCGCCGTCCCTGCTGGCGGCCTGTATCTTTCCCATCATCTCGAGATATATCGGCTCACATACCCCTTCTCCGGTGCGGCCCTGTCCGGAATGCTCGTGACCCTGATTGCACTCGGCACCGCATTTCTGTTGCAGACACATAAGGCAGGTAAAGGAAACTGATCATGCTGCAAGCCTTGCGCGCACAAGCCGAACAGCTGGACCTTGAAGATGAGCTGTCTCCGTACCGGGCACGGTTTCAATTGCCAGCGGAGACCGTCTATCTTTGCGGCAACTCCCTTGGTGCCGCGCCCGCCGGGATCGAGCAGCGCATCTCCCGGACGGTCACGCAGGAATGGGCCAGCGGTCTGGTTGGGAGCTGGAACAGCGCCGGCTGGATCGAATTGCCCCGGATCGCTGCACGCCGCCTGGCGCCGCTGATCGGCGCGGATGCCGAATGCATCGCGGTGACCGATTCCACTTCCGTCAATCTGTTCAAGGTATTGTCCGCCGCGCTGGGGCTCGATCCACGGCGACGGCGCATCGTGTCCGAGCGCGACAATTTCCCAACCGATCTCTACATTGCGGGAGGTCTGATCGATCTCCTGGGCAGGCGGCACGAACTGATCCTCGTCGAGGATCCGGAGGAGATTCCGGCCGCACTCGGGGATTCCGGCGGCATTCTCATGCTGAGCCATGTGAACTACCGCACGGGGCGCATGCTGGACATGAAGGGCCTCACGCAACTGGCGCATGAGCGCGGGGCGCTCGTAATATGGGATCTTGCCCATTCTGCCGGCGCGGTCGAGCTGGACCTTGCCGCCTGCAATGCCGATTTCGCCGTAGGCTGCGGATACAAATATCTGAATGGCGGCCCGGGCGCGCCGGCCTTTCTCTATTGCGCCCCGCACCATCTCGACAGGGCAAGACAACCCCTGTCCGGCTGGTTCTCCCACCGGGAGCCCTTTGCATTCGATCCAGACTATACCGCCGCCGAAGGCATCCGGCGCTTCCATACGGGCACGCCGCCTGTCCTGTCGCTGACGGCATTTGCCGAAGCGCTGGAAGTCTGGCGCGACGTGGACATGGCTGCAATTCGGCGCAAGTCGAACGCGCTGACCGGCCTGTTCATCGAAGCCGTGGAGAAGCTTTGTCCCGACCTGACGCTGGTCACGCCGCGCGACCCGGACATGCGCGGCAGCCAGGTCTGCCTCTCGGTTCCGGCCGGTGGACTTGCCATCATGCGCGCGCTGATTGCCCTTGGCGTCGTCGGCGACTTCCGCGCGCCCGACATTCTCCGCTTCGGCTTCGCCCCGCTCTACAATCGCTTCGCAGATGCGATCCGTGCTGCGGAAATGCTCGCGAGAGTCCTGGACGAGAAAATCTGGGAGCGTGAGGAGTTTCAGGGCAAACCAGCCGTTACCTGAAACAGGCTTGAGTTTCGCAAACGGCCAAGCCACCTTCGCAATTGGACAGGCGAAGGCAGACGCCCCTGCCAGAATGCGCGCAACGCCAAGGAGTTCGAGATGCCGCTTGC
>JAAZAB010000270.1 GCA_012514555.1 Lentisphaerota bacterium | reverse complement strand
GCGTCAGAATACTCGCCGGCATAGAAGTTGCCCACGTTGTCGCCCTGCCCGCAAGCGCGGCCGCAATCGCACGCCTGTTTCGAGGGCGTCCAGGTCAGCCGGTTGGGAAAACGCCACGTCAGCAGGAACGTGACGCTGCGCACACCGCGCGGCGGCAGCCTGACGGATGCGCACAGCGAAGCCATGGGCGAGTCGGCGCTCCCGGCCGCGCGCGCGTCCAACGCGCCGTCTCCGCTGAAATCGTCCCAGAAATCGAGAAGCGCATCGCCCCAGCTCAGCTCGGCCCACGCCGTGCGGGCCGTCACCCCGCGCGCGGCCATGACGCTGAGCGCCATGGTGCCGTACTGCTCCGCGTCCGGCGCCACGCCGTTCGACCGCATCAGCACCCCTTGAACCGCGGGCGCAATTGAGCTCCGGAACTCGTTGACGTTCTTGTCCGCCTTGCCGTTCGTGCCGTCGTGCCCGATATAGTTTTCAATTGAACCGCAAACTGAAGCCGTAACGGCCCTGGCAGTGCGGTTCTTCAGCTCGAAGCGCAACACTGCGGCGGGAATGCCGCTGGCCCCGGCATCGCAGGGCACGAGCGGATTGAATGCCTGGAGCCGGACGCTGACCGGCACGCCCGGGTCGGACAGCAGAACCTGCCCGAACGGGTACGCGGCCTTGAAGGCGCCGTGCCTGAAGCGCGGCAGCCCGTGGTTCGGCGTTGTCGCGCCCGAACCGCCTTCATAGCCCGAAACCGGGATTGGCGCTTCAATCGCACGCGTCACCGCCGGGCCGCCGGCCGGCCGGGCATACAGGGCAAAGAACGTGTTCTTCGGCGAAAAGCCCTTCGCGGGCCGGCTCATCAGCTCCCAGTCCTGCAATTGCCCGCGGCCGCCAAGCGATACAGTGCCGGTCCCGATGCCGCCCAGCGGCAGCGCGATCCTGTCCAGGTGCGCGGCGTCATAAGTTTTGAGAACAGGCCATGCGGCTCCTGCGCGCTTCATAATATCGTCCCCCCCCGGTTGAGCCTGACCGCGCCGAAGCCGAATAATTTGCGGCCCGGCGCGGCGGCGGCAAGACTGGAATGTAGTATAATGCCAGTGAAATGGCCACCCAAATCCTGCCGCACACGGCGCACGGGCGCGCGGAGGTTACCGCCATTTCTTCTGCCTCCTGAATTGCCGCAATCCGAATTGATATGGAAAACGAACTATTGTATTTTACCCGCTGTTCGGGAGTGGATTCTCAATCAACGATGGCAAAATGGAACAGCATGCAGGAGGATGGGCAATGATTAACCGGTCTCGCAATACAATCTTCCGGAAACTCTTGTCGTTTCTCGGCCTTGCCGGGCTTTGCGTAATCCTTGGCGCCGGCTGCCAGAGCGCGCGCATGGCGATGCCCAGTGAACTGGAAAGCCAGGCGACAACGTTCCAATGCAGGGGAAGAGGCGGGTTCACCCTGGCGGAACGCTTCGAATTCGGCCCCTATTCGGTAACCGATGTGCGCCGCAGCTGGACCACCAGGACGTCCTGGGGAATCGCCGAATTCGAGCAGTCCCGTGCGCGCCAGCAGTACGAATACCGGATGGCAGGGCCAAGCGGAGTCCAATGGCTGGGCCAGGCTGCAACCGGGGTGAAGAGAAACGACATCAAGGCCGCGGCCTGGGGCGGCGAGTTGATGGTTGGCCTGTCGTTTGATCTTAACTTCGTGGTTCGCCTGTCACGGGACAAGCAGGCCGACACGTGGACGCTGATTCTTGCGCAGAGAACCGGCTCGGATGTCATGAAGGGATCGCTGACTGACGGCAAGACAGTCTACTCGATAGAGGGCACACGCCGGCTGGCCGGAACGTCAATTGCGCTGATGGAAGCGTCCGGCTATGTCATTTTGAAAAGCGGACTCCCGGTCGCAGCCGTGGAAGTCCTCAACGAGGGTTCAGTCAGATTCGCGGACTCCCTGAACGAATCGGAACGCGACATTCTGGCGGCCGCCTCGGCAGGCATCCTGCTCTACATGGACATCTCGGGAAAATAATGCGTGAGCGATTAACCGGATTTGGCTCCGCCGGATCGCGAACTGAGAAAGCGGCTGCGTCTGACATGTCCGACCCGTCTGGCTTGAATCCCACAGAGGAGTCCTTGGAATGAGCAACCGCGACGGCGTCCTGCTGCCTCACGGTGGCTACGAGAAACTGCGCATCTACAAGGTGGCCGAGGCGGCCTATGATGCCACGGTGGTCTTCTGCGACCGGTTCATTGACAAGCGGTCGCGTACGCACGACCAGATGGTGCAGGCGGCGCGCAGCGGTGTGCGCAACATCAGCGAGGGGAGTGGCGCGGCGGCGACCTCCCGCAAGAGCGAGATGAAGCTCACTAACGTGGCGCGGGCGAGCCTGAACGACGAATTGCTCAAGGACTACAAGAGTCTCCTGCTCCAACGCGGGCTGCGCGTGTGGCACAAGGATTCGCCCGAGGCGCGGGCCATGCGCGATCGCCTGAAGCACGATGTGGCCCCGAATCTGCCGCCGGAACGGCCCGGCGTGGTGCGCCTGACCGGGCTGGCGGGGCTTTCGGCCTTTGTGGCAAAGACCAAGCTCGAACTGGCGGCCAACGCCATGCTCTGCGCCGTGAACCAGGCAGCCTACCTGCTCAAGCGCCAGATCGAGAGCCAGGAGCGCGAATTTCTAAAAACGGGCGGTTTCACTGAAAACCTCTACCGGAAGCGCATGCAGGCGCGCGGGAAGACTGTCCCAAAGCAGCCTGACATGTCGGACATGTCGGACTCGTCTGACAGAGGGGAAAATCACCCATGACGCCGACAGACACACTATTGCCTGCTCTTTTGTAACTGCCTGGGAGGCAGGAGTCATAACGTCAGGGGTGTGCTGCTTGCGAGCCGCTCAGCGGGTCGCCAGCAAGCACCACCCCATTGTTAGCCGCCGTATCCTGTTCCTCTTCCGGCGCGGCCTGCTCAACAATCCCGGCAGGCAACTGCTTGTTGATCTTGGCTCCAAGCTTTCGCAGCTCCTCAACCCGCCTGACCAAATTGCCTCTTCCCTCTTGGAGACGCTGAAGGGCCAGGTCAAAAGAGTCCGAGACATCACCCAGCTTGTCCCGCGCATCTTGCATTGCTTCGACGATGAGGGTGACTTGGTCGTAGAGCCTGCCCGCTTTGTCGGCAATATTCTCTGCGTTCTTATTCTCATGCTCCCGCCGCCATATTTGTGCAATCAGTTTGAGCGTGATCATCAATGTGGTAGGTCCCGCGATGACGACATTGGTCTCGGCAAGGTCGTAGACAAGGTTCTGATCTTCCTGCAACGCGGCCTGAAACGCGGGCTCCAAAGGAATGCACATTATCACGAAGTCCAGCGATTTGTTTCCAAGGAGGTTCGGATAGTCCTTAGAGCGAAGTCCCTCGACATGTTTACGAACTGATTGTATGTGCTCCTTAAGCGCCGCGCGCCTTGCCGGATCGTCTTCCGCCGAGCAGGAACGCTCGAAAGCCGTCAGTGACACCTTGGAATCCACAATCACCGCCTTGTTTCCGGGCAGGTGTACAATGAAGTCCGGCTTCTTTAGACTGCCGTCTTCTGCGTGTAATTCGACCTGGCAGTCAAATTCTCTTCCACGCTCCAGGCCGGATGCCTCAAAAATGCGCTTGACGATCAATTCACCCCAGTCGCCTTGTTTCTTTGAGTCACCCTTGATGGCCTTCGCGAGATTATTTGCCTCGCCACTGACTTTGTTGCTCAACTCCTGCAAGTGATGCACCTGCGCACGCAGCATTGCCGACTGCTCCGTATCGTCCTTGTGAACCTCGTCCACGCGTTTCCGAAACTCCGCAAGCTGTTCCTTGAAAGGCTTTAGCATATCGGAAAGGCGCTCGCGGTTCTCATTGGTCAGCGCCCTGCCCTTGTCCTGGAGTATTCGGTTGGCCAAGTTCTCAAACTCTGTCTTCAAGCGGGCTTCTGTCTCTTCGAGCATTTTCAGCTTCTCGGCGGCGGCGCGTTTTTCGTTTGCCAAATCCGCAGCTAGTGTCGCTTTCTCTGCCTGAAGCGCCGCAATGGCGTCTGTCTTCTCCTGAAGGCGTGCAATGGCTTCGCGATAATCCTGGTCGCGAGTGCGCAATGCGGCTATCTCTTGCCGGTCAGGCGTGTCCTTCGCGATGCGGACAATT
>JAAZAB010000269.1 GCA_012514555.1 Lentisphaerota bacterium | reverse complement strand
GGCCGGCTTGCCCTTCGAAGCCGCTTCGGCGAAGAATGGGTCCCGGCCGCCAGAGAAAACAGGATGTAGACATGACTCGCGCAGAGGCGCAGAGATGGTTTGTCTGTCCACACCCCCTTTTTCAGGCGAATATCCAATATCCAACAAGGAATATCCAACGTCCAAGTGCCATGTCACACAAGTCGGAAAGAGAGTATCCAATATCCAAACCCAAGGAAGAAGGATTCGGAAACAGAATCCAGAATTCAGAACGCTCTGATTTAAAGGTCTGTGTAGCCGTCGCGTTGCACGCGACGCTTAATTCAGCGCGTCGCACGGCGACTCGGCTACAGAGGCGGCCGGGACGGCCGCGCTCCCAGGGGGCTGCACCAGAACAGATTGTTTGTCCCCAGGGTTCACAACTCAAAACTCAAAATCCAAAACTCAAAACTCTTAACCGGCTATTCCCCGCGGAATGCGGCCAGGATTTCGCCGAAATAGATCCTGTGATAGTCTTTTTTCGGGTAGTTTTTTTGAATTGCCTTGTCAACGAACCCGGCCGGGTCCATGTCCTGGTGGTAAATGATCCGGCACTCGAGAATGAGGCTTGCCTCTTTGTATGACGGTGCGGAGACCGTTTTTGACGCCTTCAGTGTGAGCCCGGTGGCGGCAAGCTTGTCGCAGTCCTTTCCGGATAGAGTGCCGAGAGCCTGCAGGTCTTTGCGGTATTTGCCGGGGAATGAGCACAGGGTGAAGGACTCGAATTTATCCATGTACTTGCGCGTGTAACGCTGGGGCCTGACCACGACCTGCGCAAAAGGTTTCGCCCACATGCAGCCTATGCTGCCCCATGCCACGGTCATCATGTTGCAGTCTTCGAGCGTGCCCGCCGTCAGCAGAAGCCACTGGTTCATCCACAGGTCCACGGCGCTCACGGACAGCTTTGTCACGTCAACTTTTCGCATGGAATTACCTTTCGAATTTGGCCTGCGCTAACCGGGCCGGCCCGGCAGGCATGCGCGTTGGAATGGCATTGTGACGGACGCGCTTCATCGTGTCAATGCGAAGAAGTATTTGGGGTCATGCTCCATTGCCGCGGGGGTTATTCCTGCGCGGTTGCCTGTCGGGCAGGGTGGTGTTAGCATGTGCGCATGGAGCGGGTGATATTGCACGTTGACATGGACGCGTTTTACGCGGCGATCGAGCAGCGGGACAGGCCGGAATTGCGCGGCCGTCCGGTGATCGTTGGCGCGGCGCCTGACAAGCGCGGCGTGGTGGCTGCCGCCTCCTACGAGGCGCGGCGTTTCGGGGTGCATTCCGCCATGCCGTCGCGGGAGGCGGGCCGGCTTTGTCCGCAGGGCGTGTTCCTGCCGCCGGACATGGCGCATTACGAGGAGGTTTCGCGCGGGATCATGGCGATCCTGGAGCGCTTCACTCCGCTCATCGAGCCGATGTCCCTGGACGAGGCCTTTCTTGATGTGAGCGGGGCTCAGCGCCTCTTCGGATCAGGCCCGGAGATCGGGCGCCGGATAAAGGAGGCCATACTGGCGGAAACCGGGCTGACTGCGTCGGTCGGCGTGGCGTCCAACAAGTTTCTTGCCAAGCTTGCGAGCGACCTGGAAAAGCCCGACGGCCTGACCGTGGCGCCCCG
>JAAZAB010000268.1 GCA_012514555.1 Lentisphaerota bacterium | reverse complement strand
GGGGCGCTGAAGGCGGTGCTGCGCTCGCAGGGAATTCCGATCACGCCGGCAGTGCGCCTGCCGCTGCCCGCGCTGACTGAGGACAAGCTCGCAGGGCTGGCCGGCCTGGCATAGGCCGGGCCCGGTGGGCTGCGCACTGTCAGAGGCTGAAGGCCAGCCCGGCCACAAGCTGCAGGTTGTTCCGCTCCTTGCCCGGGCTGGGGCTGTTGTTGTACTGGTCCTGGAGCACGACGCGCAGGTTCAGCCCGGCCGCCATCGGGGCCTCGGCGCCGATCTCGAAGTTCACGAAATAGTTTTCGAAATCGTTTAACGCGGCCATGTATTCCGCCGTCTCCCAGAGCTTGGACGAGCCCATCAGCGCGACCTCGCAGCGCTGAGCCAGGCGGAGATTGAGCGTGTTGTGAGTGTCGCCGGACAGCTTCTGGCGCATGTACGCAATCCCGGCTTCCGCGCTGAGCGCCCGGGCCTCGTTCTTGAGAAAATAGCGGCCAAGGCCGGGGCCGGCGACCAGCCGGTAATCTATGCCCGCCATATCGTCGTGCAGCAGCGAGGCGTTCAAGTACCCGTAATTCATCTCGTCCACCAGGCGCTTGTAATCGGCAACGGCCTTGGCGCTCTGCGCCGTGGTCTGATCTTCCTCCGAGCCGTCTTCCGCGGTCACGGTGCTCTCGCCGTAGCTGCCCTGGGCTTCCAGGCGCAGCTCGTCGGCGCCCCTGTTGTATTCCGACAGGATGCCGCCGTTAAGCATCATCGTCTCGCTGTTGCCCCGGGTCAGGTTGAAGCCGGCGTTCACGCCCGTGGACCAGCCCTCCTTCTTCACCGCCTTCTTTTCCGCCTCCTGGGCGCCCGCGGGGCCCGCCATTGCAAGGCTTACCGCGAGGGCGGCGCAAAACGCAAATCCGGACCGGAACCCAAAGCTTAACGAAACAGACGCCATGAACTCCTCCTGTTATTAATGCCGCCGTGCTCCCGCAGGCCCGGCCTTGAAAAAAGCCCGGGCGCCGGCAGGCCCGGCGGCGGTGTCAAACATCGATCAGACCTTTACAACACAGCGCCCGAAAGCGTCATCCGGCCTTCTGCTTAAGCAGATCGCGTATTTCCGAAAGCAGCTTCTCTTCCGGCGAAGGCGCGGGCGGCGCCGGCGGGGCCGGGGGCGCTTCCTTTTCCTTGCGCTTCATGGAATTGACGCCCTTGACAAGAAGGAAAATGGCAAACGCCACGATCGCGAAATCAATGACGGTGCTTATGAAAACGCCGTAGTTGATGGTCGCCAGGCCGGCAGCCTTGGCGTCCGCAAGCGACTCAATGACCTTGCCTTCGGGAGCGCTTCCCATCCGGATGTACAGGTTGGAAAAGTCAACGTTGCCCATCAGCTTTCCGATGGGCGGCATAATGATGTCGGCGACAAGCGACGAGACTATTTTCCCAAACGCGGCCCCGATGATGATGCCCACGGCCATGTCCAGCACGTTGCCCCGCATCGCGAACTGTTTGAACTCCTTCACCAAGCCCATGGCGT
>JAAZAB010000267.1 GCA_012514555.1 Lentisphaerota bacterium | reverse complement strand
ACAGCGCCGCCCATGTCCGCAAACTCGAACGCCGCGTATTCATCTGACGCCTCCTTGAATGGACCCCGCCAAACACTGCCGGAAAAACAAGGCATTCTTCCAAATACACCCCTGCAAGTAAAGCGCATTTTTGAGCCATGCCCATGCGTGGCACGGCTGCGTCAAGAGCGGCGACGGAGGCCCGTCGCCCTCCAGTGGGAACGAAAAACAGGCGGAATATGGAGGGCAAGCGTCCTCGCGAGCCGTTCTTTCGGCTTTCTTGAAACAGCCCTGCCGCATGCGGCTGTCAAGAGCGGCGACGGAGGCCCGTCGCCCTCCAGTGGAACTCGCGCAGAGGCGCGGAGGCGCAGGGATGGGTTGTCTGTCACCAGCCCCCCCTGTTTCATGCGATATATTGCGGCTGCCTCCTTGATTTTTTACCCGCTCGTTTTATACTCCGTGCCATGATGAAGGGATTTCCACCCGCCCCGGAACCCGGACGCCCGGCAACCCGGGCCTCGGCCGGCATGGCCGTGAAGTTTTTTTTCGCGCTGGGCGCGTGCTCCTTATTCCTGGCGTCGCTGCTTGGCGAAGGGCCCTCAATCACTCCGGCGCTGGCCCTGCGCCCGTGGACCGCGCTCCTGTGCCTGCTTGCGGCGGTCGTGTTCGGGTGGCCGGAGCGTCTTGCGCCGTTTCGCGACAGGCTTGGCATTTGGCTGTTCGACTCGGGCAATATCCGGTTTTACGGCGGGCTCTGGCTCCTTGCCGCGGCGCTCTATTCAACTGCCGCCCTGGGGATTTACGGCGGCGTTCCGCACCTTGACGACAGCGTGGCTGCGCTCTGGCAGGCGCGCGTGTTCGCCTCCGGCCGCATCTGCCTGCCCCTGCCGGAGAACCCGGAATTCTTCTGGGTTTTTGGCGTGCTCGGCGCGAACGACAATCTCGGGCACCAGGTTGGATTGTACCCCCCCGGATGGTCCGCGCTCATGCTGCCCGGAGCGCTCATGGGCATTGCGTGGATTTCCACCCCGCTCCTGGGCGGCGCGCTTGTGATTGCCATCGCCCGCGTGGCCGCCGAGCTGTACGGTGAGCGCACCGGACGCATTGCCGGCATGCTTGCCCTTTCTTCGCCGATCGTCTCGGGCCTGTCCGCCACCATGCTGTCGCATGTGCCCACCGCACTGTTCCTCACCCTGGCCCTCCTGGCAGTGCTGCGCCTTACCGCGTCCGGCCGCCTGCGCCACGGCGCGGCATCCGGCGCGGCCTGGAGCGCGGCGTTTCTGTGCCGGCCGCTGACCGCCCTTGTTGTCGGCTGCGTCCTGGCCCTGTGGCCGCTTGCACACATGCGCGCCGCGCTGCGCGCATGGAAGGCCATACTGCTAGCCCTGCTGTTCGCAGGCGCGGGCGCCGGAACCCTGGCCGCCTGGCAGGAGATTACGACGGGCGCGGCGTCAGTTCCGGGGCACTCGATAGGAATGGGCCGGCGCGGCCGGTTCGGTTTTGTCAGGCTTGACTGGGCGCGCGAGCACACGCCGGAAGCCGGCCTGCGATTCACGCTCAACCGCATGACGACCATGAACACCCAGCTCGCAGGCTGGCCCGTGCCGGCGCTCGCGCTGGCGATCCTGCCCTTTCTCCTCGGGACCGGGCGCTGGCGCGAAGCCTGGCTGCTCGCACCCTGGCTGGCCCTGCTAGGCGTGTATGCCGCGTTCTGGTACTGGGAAGAATGCTATCCGGCGCGCTACACCTTTTGCGGCGCGCCCCCGCTCATTGTGCTGGCCGCCCGCGGCCTGGCCTCCGCGGAAGAAGTCCTGTGCGCCAGGGGCCCGCGCCGGCGCGCCGTTGCCCGCTGCGCGCTCATCGCCGGAATGCTCTTCGCAGTATGCGCGGCCCTGCCCCAGAACTACGCTTATGCCGGGACCCTCCTGAAAGACGTGGAGCTGACGCTGCCGCGCGTAATCAAGGCGTGCGGCCTGCACAACGCAATTGTCTTTATTTCGGCCAAGGGCCGCCTCCCAACCGACGGCGATGAGTTCAACGATTTTTATGCATCCGGGTTCATCATGAACAATCTGGATATTTCCGGCGACCTGATTTTCGCGCGCGACCTTAAAGAGCGCAATTTGAAGCTCATGGCCGCCCACCCCGGCCGTCGCTTTTACCGCTATGTCTATTTCCGCGACAGCGCCAAGGCTGAACTCTTCGAGCTGGCGTCCGCCCCGGGCGGCCTGGTTCAAACGCCGGTTTCCATTCCGCCGCCATGAACCAGGAAAAACAAGGCCTGCAAAAGCTTTTCGTGATTGCCTCGCTGGTTGCCATCCTGGCCGGCGGGCTCGGACTGCGCCTGCTCGGCTCCGGCTGGCCGCCCCTGCACCCGGACGAGCACAAGCTCACCAAGTGGGTCAAGCGCACATCCATCCAAGCCTTCGTCACCGACCAGGTTTATCCCAACGGCTTCTTCGTCATGTTCCGCCCTATCCAATGGCTGGCCGTGGGGCGCCTTGATAAGCCGCCAACGCCCGGCGCCGCATCCCCGGCAACGGACAACCTGGACCGCAGGCTGCTTCTGCTGGGCCGGGCTTTCAACGCGTGGCTGGGCGCGGCCGCCGCGTTCCTCGCGTTCCTGATGGCGCGCGCGATCTTCAAATCAAGCGGACCGGGCCTGGCCGCGGCATGGGCAGTGGCGTTTCACCCGTTCTTCGTGGAGCACTGCCATTACCTCGAGACCGATGCGGCCATGGTCTTCACGCTGTTTCTCGGCCTGCTCGCCTGGACAGTGTACCTCTCAGGCCGGCGCCGCTGGGCCATCGCGGCCGCCGCGCTCCTATCCGGCTTCGCGGCCGGGACAAAATTCACGTCCCTGCTTCTTCTGCCGCTGGCGTTCCTGCCCCTCATTCACGGCATCGAACCCAAGGGCCGCGGGCGGCCGTGGGCATGGACGATCGCCGGCCTTGCCGCGTTCGCTGCCGGCTTCGCCGTGTCAAACATCGGGCTTGTTGCCGAGACTGAATGGTTCTTCGACCGCCTGGCCGCTGATTCCGCCGGAACCTTCGGGGAGAGCCGGGAGGTCGTCGGCGCGGCCTTCGGCAGGCCCATGGCCCTGTTCATGCACAAGCTCCGCTGGCTGGGAAAATACCTTGCCGCATGGGGTTTCGTACCGCTCCTGGCCTGGGCGGCCGGAATGACATTGTGGTTCCGGACCGGCCGGGCGCGGCATTTCACGGCCGTTGCTCTTGGCTTTCCCGCCCTGTTCGCCGTTTTTCTTCTTTTCAAGGCGCCGTGGGTCCGGATGCAGGAGACGTTCAACCTGCTGCCGGCGTTCGCCATGGCCGCGGCGGCGCTCCTTTCGGCCGCGCTCGCGCTCATGCGTTCAGGCGCCTTGTTCCGGCGCGCGCTCGGCTGGGCTGGGGCAATCCTGCTTATCCTGGCCGGGCTCACAATGCTCCGCGCCTCCGCAAGGCGCGCGGAGCTCTTTGCCTGGCAGGATTCCCGCTTCGCGGCCGGAGAATGGCTGAAACTGCACATGAACACGGACCGCGCTCTTGGCCTGGAAGCCTATACCAAGGCCCAGTACCTGCCCGGAACGCCGGTGCCCAATACAGTGCATCTTGGCAGGGCCGAAGACCACATGGGGCCCGGCGGGCGCATCGGGCAGTCCGACTATGTACTGCGCAACGAAACATTCCCGGACCGCGGGCGCTTCGATCCTTTCACGGGCCGGCACTACATGCCCTTCGAGGAGCGGCGCATGGCATTTCTGCGCGCATTCCGGCCCCTGCGGCACTGGTCGCCCTGCCCTCCGGAAGACGAAGCCTCCTTTGCGTTCGTGAACCCGGAATTGACGCTTTACGGCCGGGCGCCCGCGCCCATTCCAACGCTGTGCGTCGCAACGCCCCTGCCCCGGCCCATTATAATTACAGCCAAGCCGCTTCTTTTTTCTCCCATCGGCCACAGCCTTGGCGCTGCCTGGGCCGCGCCGCTCACGAGCAAGGGCGCCACCGCGGCGATTGGCGGGCCCATGGATCATCCCGGGCCAGTCTATGCGGTGATATTCACCGAGAACGAGCCGGCGAACGTGAAGATTACCGGCCGCGGCGGCGGCGCCCTGGTCCAGGTCGCGCAATGGAGCGCGGTTGCCGTCGAGCTCAAGCGCGGCGCTTTCCGCGGACGCTGGGCGCCATTTGAAAGCATCCATGCAAGGACCGTATCCGGCTCGCGCCATGAAAAGGGCCGCACCTATCTCACGCTGGCATTCACCCCAGACGAGGCCCTCTGGCTGACACATTGGCTCGGGTCGCGCATGAAAGCGCTGGAATTCATGGACCAGTCCGGGCTCAACGCGGATTTCGTCAACGGCGGGACCAACGGCCGGCGCGGCATGGCGCGGCTGAGAGCAACAGACCACGGCTTTCGCCGCTCGGCCAGGCAGGCGCACGCCGAGATCGAAGCCGCCCTGCAGGCGAGCCCGGAATCCATTGTCATTAACGGCATCGACGGCAGGACTTTCGAGGACTTCAGCCGCATCAACGGCGTGCTTGCCACCAACGCGTTCAGCCTCGCGCCCGGCCCGGACGGCGCGGCATATATGTGCCGCACCGGGTTCCCGGCGCTCATGCCCCCCGGAAACTGGCCGGTCCGCCTGGAACTGCGCGCCTCGCCGCCGGCCGGGGCGCCGCCCGACGGCGGGCGGGCGCAGCTGTCCATAGCCGGGCCGGGCGGCGCTGTCGCGTGGCAGGGGCCGGCGCCGGCATCCGGCGAATGGCAGGCCGTAGTGTTCACATGGGCGTCAAAATCGCATGCGCCTTTCGAGCTTTTACTTTCCGCGCCCGTTCCCATGGAAATCGAGTGCCGCCAGGCGGAGGTCTCATGGCCGCTGCGGGGGCAGCTTGAAAATGCCCGCACGCTGATCGAGGAATCCCCGGCGCCGCGCGAAGGCGGGGGCCTGCTGAACGCCTGCATTCCTCATCCCATATAGAGCAGTTCAGCTGATCCGCGGTTGTCTTCGCTCGCTGCAAGATGTTTATGTGAAACTTGTCGCGATGGCCAATCAACTCTGCTGATGCTGCACTGAATAGGCGAAAGACATCAAGAGAATATCCAATAGCCAACAAGGAATATCCAATGTCCAAGTGAGCGAGAGATGAGAATGGGCGTATCCAAGTCCACCATGCCCGCGCCCCCCTTGTTCCTTGGACTTGAGTGTTGGATATTGGATTGCTCTTTCCAGGGTGAGACAGGGGCCTTTTCCTTCCAGCTTTCCTGATTTCCAAATTATCTCCTGCCTGCGTGAAGAGGGGTTGAACGGAACATCCAATATCCGAGGAATCCGATGAACATTGGGAGTTCCTTGTTGGATATTGGATATTCGATTGCTCTTTTTAGGGTAAAATAAGGAAATCAGGAACATCAGGAAAAGAGAGGAGCCAGATTCGATTGCTCTTTTTAGACTCATTGAGCCAGGGCCCGCTCGAAGGCGTCCAGGCCCGCGCCGCCGACGACGTTGACGCGCGGCAGCTCAAGCCAGGACGCGTCCGCCCGGATTCTAAAAACCTCCGGCTCGCACGTCACCGCGGTTTCGAATCCCGCGCGGCCGACGGCCGCCACCGCGTTGGAGCGGTATCGTCCGAACGGATAGCTGAACGAATCCGGCGCAGCGCCCAGTTCCCGCGCAAGGTCGTCGCGGCAGCCTGAAATTTCCAGGGCCGGGTCCGGGACGCGCCGCAGGTCCGGCGAGGTGCGCGTATGCCCGCCGAACCGGAAATGCCCGCGCGAGCGCATTGCGCGCACCTCGGGCCAGACGAGGCACGGCTGCCCCTCGTAATGCATCCGGCCGGCCGCGCCGTCCCCCACCTTTCCGCTGATCAGGTAGACCATGCCCGTGTACCCGTAGCGGGCCATGATCGGCTCGGCCACGGTCAGAAGGTCCAGGCCGCCGTCGTCGAAGGTGATAACCACGGGCCGCGCCGGAAGGGCGCCGCGCCCCTCCGCGGCCGCCTTGAGCTCGGACGGGAGAACGGACGCGTAGCCGTTGCTGCGCAAGTGGCGCAGGTGCGCCTCGAACTCGGCGGCCGGAACCCACCAGCGGTTCGTCGCGCCGTCGCCGACATGGTGATACATCAGGATCGGCGCCGGCCGCCCTTCAATGGAATCCGCGCGGGCGCACCCGCCCGCCGTGAACAGCGCGGCCGCGGGCAAAAACCCGGCGGCCGCGAGAATGAGCATGACGCGCCGGCAGGGCATTGTCAAGCTTCCCTCAGCCAGGCGGCGGCATACCCGCCAAGCGCTATCGAGCCGTCCGGGCCGGAAACATCCCGGCCCGTGATCAGATCCGAGGGCAGAACGCCCTGCCAGCCGTGCGCCCGCAGGGCGGCTTTCGAAACGAGCTCCGGCCGCCCGCCGAAATTGGCGAGCGCCAGAACGCGCTCCGAGCCGTCCGGCGCCTCGCGCTCGATGCCGAGCACGGCGTCGGACAAGGCGGCCGTCTTCTGCGCGCCGTCCGGATGAAAAGCGGGATGTTCGCCGCGCAATTTCAGAACGCGCATGTGAAACGCCAGGGCGCGCGAAGAGCTCGAATTCGGGTCGGCGAGCATTTTCTCCAGGTCGCCCGCCAGCCACTTGCCCCTGTTCAGCGAGCGGCTCATGCCGGTGCGCGACGCAAGCTCATGATCGTTCGCCGCGGCCGCCAGCGTGTTGAAATAGACGGCCGGAATGCCCTTGAACGCCATCAGGACGGCCTGCGCGCACAGGAAGCGGGCCATGTGCAGGTCGGGCGCGCCGGCGTCCCCCATGCCGAGCGCGTCGAACCACGTGGCGTTGAGCTCGTACGGCGCGTCGCTTCCGCCGGGAGTGCGCCGCGTCGAAACGCGCCCGCCCAGTGCGGAAACATGGGAGACAAGCCCCTCTATTTCCGAAGGCGGCACAAGGCCCTCCAGCGGCCGCAGGCCTATGCCGTCATGCGTGCCGGTGATGTTCAGGTACGCGCAGCCGGGCGAGGGCGCGGGCAGCTTTTCGGCCCACGCGGCCAGTGGTCGCGCCGTTCCGCGGACAAGCGCGTGCAGCAGCAGCGGCGGCAGGCTGAACTGGTATATCCAGTGCGCCTCGTCGCCGGCCCCGAAATACGACATGTTTTCCGCGTGCGGCAGGTTCGTCTCGGACAGCAACAGCACGTCGGGCGCGGCCAGGGCGAGCATGTCGCGCATGAGCCGGATGATTTCATGGGTTTCCGCCAGGTTCAGGCAGCTGGTTCCCGCCCTTTTCCACAAGTAGGCAATGGCGTCGAGGCGGAGCACGCGCGCGCCCATCGCGGCGTAGAACAGGACGATGTCGAGCATTTCAAACAGGACGTCGGGATTGGAGTAGTCCAAATCAACCTGGTCGGCGCTGAAGGTGGTCCAGACATTTTTCACCCCGGAATGCGTCGCAAAGGGCGTGAACAACGGATGGCTCCGCGGCCGGACGACATTCGAGAAATCTCCGCCCGGGTCGGCCGCGATGAAATAATCCCGGCCCGGGGCCACGCCGGCCGTGAAATCCTGGAACCATCCGCTCTGGCTGGAAACGTGGTTCAGGACCAGGTCGAAAACCATGCGGTAGGATTGCCCCAGCGCCTGGACGTCGGCCCAGCCGCCGAAGCGCGGCTCGACCGTGCGGAAGTGCTTCACCGAGAAACCGTCGTCCGAGGACGACGGCCAGAACGGCAGAAGGTGCAGGTGCGTCACCGTCTTTCCAACATGCTTCTCCAGGAAGCGCCTCATGGCCGGCAGCGACGGGCCGGCCGGATTCCGCACGGAATCCGCATACGCGATCAGCATGCAGGCGCGCTCGTCAATCTCCAGCGGCGCCCGCGGCCCGGGCTCCAGCCCGTAGCGGCCCATCATCATTGCAAGCCGCGAAAGCAGGCGCGGCGCAGAGGGCCCGTACAGGCGCTCAAGGCGCCCGCGAATGCGCTCCATGGCCGGGCTGGCGTAGTAGTTGTTGTTCATGAGTCACCGCCCGCTGTTCTACGTTGTCAGGCCCCGGACATTGGCGATCATCGTCATCAGGCCCCTTCTCAGCACGGCATAGCTGTAATAGCGGCCGGCAATCCTGAAGTTGTGCTCCACCATGGTCCGGCGGTGGCCGGGGTCCTCGATCAGGCGCCGGACTTCCTCCACGACCCCGGGAGTGAGATATCCCTCAATGATCGGGACCCGGAACCCGCGCGGCTCGATATCGCGCGTAAAAACGTCGTAGCGGTTGACCAGTATCGGCTTTCTGAAGTACACCGCCTCGAGAAACGCGTTGCCGAAGCCCTCGTACATGCTGGGATAGGTCACGAAATCGGCGTGCGGGTACACGTCCCAGAGCGTGAACGTCTTTTTGCCCTCGGCGTTGATGCCCCTTGTTTCAGCCAGGCGCGTTGCAATGAACCGGATGTCCACGCCCGATCGCTTCGCGAAGCCGGCGAGCATTTCCTTGTATTCCACGCCCTCGTCTCCGGCCTCGTGGGAGACAACGAGCTTGTACCTGGGATTCCCGAGCATCTGGACCAGGTTGATCGCGTGCCCGATGCCCTTGCGCGGAATGATCCTTGTCGGCTGCAGGATCATCTTGTCGCCCGGCGCCAGCCCTATTTCCGCGCGCACGTCGGAAGCATACGCGTCAACCGGGCTTGGCGGGTTTTCGAAATCGAGGACGTTGGGAATAACCATTGATGCCAGCGACTTGCGCCGTGCCAGCTCCTCCTGGCCAGCCTGGTTGATCACCGCGTGCTGGAGATCGTGGTCCCGCGGCGGGAACGCCATGTCGAGGTAATCGTTGACCGCGTTGACCGAGAAGCGGGTCCGCTCCCAGTAAAAGTCGTGGTGATGCCCGATCGCCGGAGTGTGGGTTTCGGACATCAGTTCGGTCACGGCCAGGCCGAGGGGAATGTGCATCGGAATGGCGAGGACGTTTTCAAGGACCAGGATGTCTATGTCGAAGCTGCGCATGAAGCCGTAGAGCGTTTCCTTGAGATATCCGCTCAGCTCCCGGATTCGGCGGCTGAGCAAGGGCGTCCTGGCCGTCTTGCCCCATACGCGCTCGTTGATCCAGGCGTTTTCCGGGTGGTTGAAAAAAGCCTCGGGCACGCACAGGCTGCTTTCGGCCGGACGGTCGAGGCGGCCGGCATACCAGAAACACCGGTGCCCTTCCTGCTCGAGAACGCGCGCCCATTTCGACGCCTCCATGGACACGCCGTCGGTTCCGGCAAAGCGGGTTGAAACAAAGCCGATGTTTTCCGCCATGTTATTCAATCCTTGTGCCGCCCGTTTCCTCTTTCATTCCGGATTTTCCGGGTTCATTCCGGCGCCGGCCCGGGTCACCTGGCAACCGGCGTTGCCGAAAGCGCGGCGCGGAAAGCCGGGATATCCACAAACAGAAGGACCGCGCAGGCGCCGAAGGCCAGTATCGCAAGAAGCATCAGCTTTTTCTGCCGGTACAGCTTTTCCGGATACTGCACTGGGCTGTCCGGCTTGAATCCAAGGTGCATGTAATAGGCCATGGCATACGCGACAAAGGGCGCGGCAAGAACGAGCTCCAGCCTGTAGCGCGCCATGAAGACGCCTGAGAGCATTCCGAAAAAGGCCCCGTAGAAGCAGAGGCTCTCAATGAGCCGCTCCTCGTTGTAGTATCCAAACGAGCGGCGATACGCGGCCGCGAGCGCAGGGTCGCCTATGCGGCGATACTCTGCCATGCGCTTCATGGCCATGAGAAAGGCGCCGAACATCCAGTAGGCCAGCAGCGCGGACAGCGGGGGCACGGCCGCCGTGCCGGTGGAATACCAGCCCAGGGCCAGGCGTATCGGGTTGTTGACGGATTCGCTGAGCACATCCGCATAAGGCTGGTCCTTGGCGCGCACCGGCGGAACATTGTAGAGCAGGCCCATGACCCACAAAAGCAGGCACATCCAGCCCATGGCCGGCGCGATCAGGAAGCCCAGGCCGATGCCGGCCGCGCCGAGGAGCAACCATTCCGCATAGGCGGCGGGAATCCAGACCTCTCCGCGCGGTATGGGCCGGTTCTTTTTCTCCGGATGAACCTTGTCCTTGCCGGCATCGAGTATCTCGTTGAGCACGTAGTTGCTGGATGCCGTCAGCGAGGCCGCCAGCAGGCCCAGCAGTACGCCCTTCCACGTGCCGGCCGTGAACACGTGGGCGTCGAAGAAATCCACCAGGACAACGCCGGGCAGCATGAATACGTTCTTGAACCAGTGGTCCGGCCGGGCGATTTTGATGTAGGGCATCAGTTTCATGCAACCGGGATTATGCCATTCACGCGCCGAAGTTCAACAGCAATCCCAGGACCAGGCTGGTCCCGGCGGAAACGCCTGCGGCCGCGCCCATTGCCAGCCGCGGAAAGCGCTCTTCGCGGCCCAGCTTCCAGGCCGCCAGGACAAGGGGCACGGTGGTAACCCAATGCCAGCAGCGGGCAGTCTCCATTTTCAGGGCATGCGGGCCGAAAAGCAGGGGCAGCGCATAGACAGCCAGCAGTACGCCGAGGAACAGTCGTGCCGACAGCCCGTCCGCGCGCAGGGGCTCGCGGCCCGTAGCCGCCGCCAGGAATGCCGCGGCTGCCAGGCTGCCCATCATGAGAAGGATGTCAAGCTGCCCGCCCACGAGCGCCATGCACCACTGGTAGACGCCTTCAAGCCGGTACCACTCGCGCACGTAGCCGGAGGCAACCCTGTAGGCGGCAAGGTAGTCCAGGCGCGCGTAGACAAGCAGCGCCGCGGCGGCCAGCGTCATGACGGCCAGGGGCAGCGCAATGCGCGCGAGCGTGTCCCGCCAGGGCCGCCTTTTTTGCAGTCCCGCGATGCCCAGGAATGCCGCCGCCAGCGTGGTTGCCAGCACCCAGCTGTAGGTCAGCATGGTCAGGCAGAAGAAAACCAGGCCCAGCGCAACAAGGGTCGGCCAGGGCGGGGCCGCGGCGGCGGCGCTACGCCACAGGAGCAGCAGCGCAAGGTTGAAAAACAGCGCGTAAAAAACGTCCTGGGCAAACGTGGCATAAGCCGTGAAGGCGGGGCACAGCGCCCAGAGCAAGGCCGCGCACAGGCCAATCTTCCGGGACGAAGTCATGGCCGCGCCCAGCGCGTAGAGCAGCAGCGCGTTCAGGGCGCCGGCCGCCGTGAGGGCAACGGCGTAGCGCAACTTGTTGCGCTCGGCGCGAATATCCCCGCCCGCGCCCGCAATGCGGCCGAGCGCGTAAAGGCTCAGCGGCGCGCCGGGCGGGTGGCTCAGGCCGTGGATGGTGCGGCGCAGGCGAGGCTGCATTGCGGCATAGTTTTGAAGAAACCTGGCAGGATTGGAAACAAGGGGCATTGCATAGAGAAGAGTGCTGGCCGGATCATGCCAGGCGGCAAGCAGCGAAGGCGGGGTCTTCGGGTCTTCGCTGTAAATCCGCGGCAGGCGGTTGACGGACAGCGCAAAAGCAAATGCCAGCGCCGATATGGCCAGCGCCGTCAGCCAGCCTCTTGCGGCCGATGGCTCGCGCCGCGGCAATACGACAATCGCGATGGCGGCCGCGGCAACGCAGCACGCCAGGAGCAAGCCCGCCAACGCCCCTTCGAGCGACAAGGCGGAATACAACGAATCCAGCCACCACCCCGGAAACCAGGGATTGGCATAAAACGGGAAGGTCTCAGGATGATTGAACGCCTGCTCCCGCCGCCAGCGAAAGACAAGGTTGAACAGCCCCCATGCCGCCCAGGGCCGCGCGGCCCAGCAGAGAAGGCGGGAAAGAACGGACAGCCAGGCAAGCCTGGCGCCGGCCTTGCGCGCACCGAAGCGCAGGGCCTCAAGAGCCAGCCAGGCCGAAAGAACGGCAAGCGGCGCCGACATCAGGAAGCTGAAGTGCGGACTGTGTTCCATGAATATCCTGCAAGACGAATTAGGCCGGCCGCCCGTTGCCGCCGATTATTTTCAAGGATCTAAAATCCGCCCAAATGTGTCAAGCGCGGATGTGAAAATGCGCGGAAAAAACGCCGTGCCCAGGGTCACACGAGACAAAAGTCAGCAGTCAGAATGCTGATGCCTGTCGAAGGCATATTCGCGGGACATTCTGAATTTTGACTCCTGAAACCTGTCTTCATGATTAGTAGCAACGCTTTCCCGGTTCTGTGTAGCCGTCGCGTTGCACGCGACGCTTTTCCCGCGCGTCGCGCAGCGACGCGGCTACAGAAGAGGCGGAAGGATTAAGCTTGGCCACCCCACCGGGTCCGCGGGGCTCCGCACCCGCATTATCCGCGAAATCGCGCCACGCCGTGGCGCGCTACAGAAGAGGCGGAACGCTTCGGCTTGAGGAGGAACGCATCGCACAGCGGCGCGGCTACAGCGCGGTTCCCGCGCAGCAACGCGGCGTAACTCAGGCACACAGAAGACGGCGGCCAGAATGCGATTTGCCTTCTGTTGCTGATGTCGGTGATTCCGGACAGATTGTCTGTCCCCATTGCCCCTGCCGCCCTTATGCGCGGCTGCAGGCGATCGTTTGCCTGTCCTCAGGGACTTCAGGGACGCAAGGGACTCAAGCCCCTCCCCTCGTCCTCGACATTCGCCCGCCGCTCTTCCCCCTGAACCCCGATCCCGATAGCGATAGCGATTTCCCCCTCTTCCAACCCACAACTCAAAACTACTCCCCTCTCTCCTATCTCCTATCCCCGTTTTGGCCCTTGACTTTGCGCGGTGAATCGGGCAAATAGGATTTTTTACACGCGGAACCGTGATATGACAGGGAAAGCACAGCATGAGCGATAACGCAAAGAGAACGAGTTCACCCACCCAGCCCCTGAAGGAAGGTCCCAAAGCCGGGGCGCCTGTTCCCGCTTTGCCGGCCTGGCTGAAAGCTTACGGGCTTTCCGCGTGCATAGGCGCGGGCATCGTGATTGTTGTCATCGTGAGCGCAACCGCCTATCGCAGCCGGCAGAACAAGTCGTACGAGGTGGCGTTCCAGCAGCTCAAGGCCGCGAAAAGCATACAGGCCGTCGAGCAGGTGCTTGCGCAGTATCCCACCGCGCCCAGCGCGCCGGACGCGCGGCTGAAGCTGGCAAACGAACGCTATCACGCAGGCTTGATCCAGGAAGCCATGGCCGACTACGAAATGTTCCTGTCCAAGTACAAGGAACACACCAACACGGTCGCGGCCGAGCTGGGGCGCCTGCTGTGCCTGGAGGCGTCCGGCCGTTTATCCGAGGCGCTCGAAGGGCTGGACGCGTTCACGAACAAATACGCCGCGCAGCTCTACATTATTCCACAGGCGGTCTTCGCAAAAGCGCGCTGCCTGCAGGACATGGACAGGCTGCCCGAAGCCAGGGCTGTCTACGAGGATTTCGCGCTCGCAAACAGCAACAATGTCTGGGCGGCCCAGGCCGAATCCTCAATAGATATTGTCGACCGCCTGATCCGCGAAGGCAAGCCGGTCAGGACGAACGCCCCCGCCAACTTTCAAATGCCGGCATTCCCGGCCGCGCCGCCCGCCATCCCCCTGGGATCGTCCGATGCGGCTCCCGCAGAAGCGACACCCGCAGCGCCCGCGACCGCAAGCCCCGAGCCCCCGAAACCGGCGCAACCCGTTCAGCCCGCGGCGCCAGGAAAGTGAGGGGAGAGGGGAGAGGGTATAGGGAAAAGTTTTGGGTTTTGAGTTGGGAGAGGGGAAAATCGCTATCGAAATCGAAAATGCTCCATATAGGTTGAATAAGGAAATCAGGAACATTAGGAAAAGAGAGGAGGCAGGGGCCATTTCCTTCCTGCTTTCCTGATTTCCAAATTATCTCCTGCCTGCGTCAAGAGGGGCTTTCGGGACAGGCAGGTTTCAATCTGGAAAGAGCAATCGAATATCCAATATCCAACAAGGAACTCCCAATATTCATCGGATTCCTTTAAACCCCTTGCAGCGAGCGAAGCCAACTGCGGAGCAGTTGAACTGCTCCATATAGGGTGAAAATTCACAAGACCATCCCGGCCGGGCGTAAATGGTCCGCGGGTTTCGTCAGCCTTGGCTGCGCAAAAAACCTGGTGGACTCCGAAATCATGGCCTCGCTCGCAATGGCCGGGGAGTTCCGTCTTGCGCCCGATCCTGAACACGCGGACGTCGTAATCGTGAACACCTGCGCGTTCATCCGCGATGCCAGGCGCGAATCAGTCGAAGCGATCCTCGAGGCCTGCGAGCTGCGCCGCGCCGGCCGCTGCCGGGCCGTTGTTGTCGCCGGCTGCCTCCCGCAGCGCTATCGCGACAGCCTGATGCGGGACATGCCGGAAATAGACGCCATCATCGGGCTTGACCAATTGCCCGGGCTCGGGCGCGTCATCGCCCGGCTCCAGGCCGGCGAGCGCGGAATCCGCGAGGTTTCGCCCGAAGCCCGCGCAGTGATCGAGCCGCCGCAAGGGCGGCCGCTGTTCACCGGCGCGCCGTTCGCCTATGTAAAGATCGCCGAAGGCTGCGATCATTGCTGCGCCTTCTGCGCCATTCCGTCCATTCGCGGCCGCTACCGCTCGCGAACGGAGGACTCGATTGTGCGGGAGTCCGCGGACCTGCTCTCGCGGGGCATCCGCGAACTGAACCTTATCGCCCAGGACGTGTCGTATTACGGCCGGGACCTCGGCCGGCGCGACGCCCTGGCGCGGCTCCTGCGCCGTCTCGGCCGGCTCGGCGGCCGCTTCTGGGTGCGCCTGCTCTACGCGCACCCGGACCACCTGACGCCCGCCCTGCTCGACGCGATCGCGGAAACCGACGCGGTCTGCAAGTACCTCGACGTGCCGCTGCAGCATGCCCACGCCCGCGCGCTGCGCCGCATGGCGCGCGGCGGAGACGCCGGCTCGCTGCGCGGCCAGGCGCGCCTGTGGCGCAGGCGCATACCCGGCCTTGCCCTGCGCACCACGTTCCTGGTCGGGTTTCCGGGCGAAACCGAAGCCCAGTTCAGGACACTGCTGGATTTTGTCAGGGACGCTCGCTTCGACCACGTCGGCGTGTTCGCGTATTCCCCCGAGGAAAACACCCCGGCCGCCGGCCTCCCGGATCGCGTGCCGGGCCGCGTCGCCGCGGCCCGGCGCGCCCGCCTGCTCTCCGCCCAGCGCGCCGTAATAGACGCCATTGCCCGGGCGCGCAGGAACACCGAGATTGACGCGCTAGTCGAAACACCCCCCTACCCGCCCGGCGGTCACGCCCGCGCGCGATCCGGCCGCGAAGCCCCTGAAGTGGACGGCTGCATCCGTATCAGGCAGGCGCCGGCCAACCTGAAGGCCGGCGACTTCATCCGCGTGCGCATCATTGGCCAGGCCGGATGCGATCTCACGGCCGTTCCAGCCTGAGCGGACACTGTTCAGGAGACAGGGTTCAGGGTTGGCGACCTTGGACAGTTTGCCTGTCCCCAGGGTCACTTCTTCGCGTCCTCGTCCTTCGTCCTCGTCCTCGACATTCGTTGTGCTTGTCTGTCCCCATTGCCTGAGGGACTCAAGGGACGCAAGGGACTCAAGCCCCGGGGCCGCGGATGGTTTGTCTGTACCCAGGGCTCCATTATCCGCGAAATCGCGCCACACCGTGGCGCGCTACAGAAGAGGCGGGGATAGGCCAGTTGGAAGAGAAGCGCGTCGCACAGCGACGCGGCTACAGCGCGGTTCCCGCGCAGCAACACGCACCGCCGCCTCTGTGTAGCCGTCGCGTTGTACGCGACGCTTTCTCCAGCGCGTCGCACAGCGACGCGGCTACAGCGCGGTTCCCGCGCTAAGACGCGCAACGCCGGATCTGTGTAGCCGTCGCGTTATACGCGACGCTTTTCCCGCGCGTCGCACAGCGACGCGGCTACAGCGCGGTTCCCGCGCAGCAACACGCACCGCCGCCTCTGTGTAGCCGTCGCGTT
>JAAZAB010000266.1 GCA_012514555.1 Lentisphaerota bacterium | reverse complement strand
TCTACAAGCACCAGATGGAGCGGCGCCTGCAGGAAAGCGAGACCTGGCTCAAGACAACCCTGAACTGCATTGCCGACGGCGTGGCCGCGACGGATTCCGAGTTCCGCGTTCGTTTGTTCAACGCCGCCGCCGAAAGGGCTTCCGGCTGGGCGGCGGGCGATGCGCTGGGCCGGCCGCTGTGCGAAGTCCTGCCGCTTTTCCGAGACAATGCGCTCCTGGATGTGGCTTCGATCGTTTCCAAGGCGGACGGCGACAGCCCGCTTTTTTCAGCGGAGAATGAGATGCGGCTTAAACCCCGCTCCGGCTCCGACCTGGCCGTGTCGGTTTCGGCCGCGCCGATACGCGGCGAACAGGGGCGTCGCATCGGGCTGGTCCTCGTGTTTCGCGACATCACTGAAATCAAGAAGGCGAACGCGCGGGAACGCGAGATGCATGAACGCCTGATCCGGTCCAAGCGCATGGAATCCATCGGCATGCTGGCCGGGGGAATCGCCCATGACCTGAACAACATCCTGGGCCCGATCGTGGGATACCCGGACCTTATTGCAGGGCAGCTTCCCAAGAGCAGCCCGATCCGGCAGGACCTGGACATAATAAGGAATTCCGCGCACAAGGCGGTTGAAATCGTACGGGACCTTCTGACTCTCGGCCGCGCCGGGCGCTACCCAATGGAGCCGGTGGCGCTCGACGCCATCGTGGAGTCGGCGCGCCAATCCGGCTCAGTGCGGCTGCTCAGGGAAAAAAAGCCGATGGTGGATGTCGAGTTCAACCTCCAGCACGGGGCGCCCGCCATCCTGGGCTCGGCGCAGCACCTCGCGCAGATGGTCATATGCCTTGTCACCAACGTCTACGACACCATGCCGGAGTCCGGGAAAATACTGCTTTCGACTTCCGAGGTCCATCTTTCCGAGAGCATGCCCGGCATTTTCGAAACCATCGAGAGGGGCGACTACGTCGCGCTGGAGGTGTTCGGCGCCGGATCCTGCATTGACCTTGATGATCTCAGCCGCATTTTTGAGCCGTTCATCATACGGAAGGGCATCGGATCTTCAGTGGGCAGCGGGCTCGGGCTGGCCGTGGTTTACGGGGTGGTCAAGGATCACAAGGGCTTTCTCGATGTCAGGATGGAGCAGGGGAAGGGCACGAGTTTCAAGCTGTACTTCCCGGTGTGCGGCCGGCCGGCGGCGGGCTCGCCGCAGAGCAATTCCAATTGCCGGGGCAATGAGACCGTGCTGGTCGTTGACGATGACGAGGAGCAGAGGCGATTCACGGCCCGGGCGCTCGGCGCCCTGGGATACCGCGTGCTCACGGCAAATAACGGGAGAGCCTCCCTGGATGTGTTCGAAAAGGAACTCCGCGCCGGCAGGCCCGTGGCCCTGGTGCTGCTCGACATGATCATGGCGGACGATTTTGACGGGCTTGCCACTTACCAGAAGATGCTGGAGCTCCGGCCCGGCCAGAAGGCGATTGTCCTGAGCGGGTTCACCATCACGGACCGGATCAAGGAAGCCATGTCCGAGGGCGTCGGAGAGTTTATCCAGAAGCCGTTCAACATCGAGGAGCTTGGCGAGGCGGTCAGGCGCGAACTGGACAGGAAGCCGGACGCCGGCGGCCAGGGGTGAAAGCCGCGGCATCTGCCGCACTCTGACCAATCGCAAAATCCGGGATCATTGCATGGCCAAGGCTGAAATTGAGCCGATTTTCCGGCTGCCCTCGGAATCCGCGCCTCCGTTTCGCCGGGCGCTCCTGCGCGCGCTGGAAGCCATTCTGCTGTTCCCGCGCCTGAACAGGCAATACGCCCTTGTTTCCGGACTGCCTTCCAGCCTGCCGTTTGCCGACCGGGTTCTCATGAGTTTTCAGTCATCCTTCAGCCTGCCGGAGCGGGATATTGCCCGCATTCCTAGGCGCGGCCCGCTTGTGGTCGTGGCCAACCATCCGTTCGGGGGGATCGAGGGCGTGATAATGGCGTCGCTTTTCGGGAAGATCCGGGAGGATTTCCGGCTCATGTCCAATTACTTCCTTGAGATCATTCCGGAGATGCGGCGGCACATGATCAGCGTTGACCCTTTTGGCGGCGCCGCCGCTTCGCGGGCGAACCTGCGGCCCATCAAGGAATGCATCCGGTGGCTCCGGGACGGCGGCGCGCTCATCGTGTTCCCGTCCGGAACGGTCTCCCATTTTCACTGGCGCGGACTGCGCGTGACGGACCCGGAATGGAGCCCGGGCGTGGGCGGGATCATCCGCCGGACGCGCGCAACGGCACTGCCCGTTTTTTTCAGGGGCCGCAACGGGCTGTTCTTCCAGGCCGCCGGCATGGCGCACCCGCGCCTGCGCACAATCCTGCTGCCCCGCGAAATCCTCAACAAGCAGCAAAAGGTTTTCGATGTCCGCGCCGGCGAGCCCATCGCGTTCGAAACGCTGGCCGGGCTCGGCGGCGACGCCGCGATCATCCGCCACTTGCGCGAGCGCACCTACGCTCTTGCCGGCCGTTAAACCTATATGGAGCAGTTCAACTGCTCCGCGGTTGTCTTCGCTCGCTGCAAGATGTTTATGTGCAACTTGTTGCGATGGCCAATCAACTCTGCTGATGCTGCACTGAATGGGTGAAAGACTTCAAGAGAATATCCAATAACCAACAAGGAATATCCAATGTCCAAGTGAGCGAGAGATGAGAATGGGCTT
>JAAZAB010000265.1 GCA_012514555.1 Lentisphaerota bacterium | reverse complement strand
TCCCGTCGGAACGGCTTCGCGCGGCCGCATGCAAGGCTGCATCAAGGGATTGCCGGCCGGGGGGCCGTATGCCATCGAGCTCAGGGTTGGAGGCGAGAAGCTCGTCGTAAAGGACGTGCTGGTGGGCGATGTCTGGCTGCTGGGCGGACAATCCAACATGCAGGGGTGCGGCCTGTTCCCGAAGAAAAGGCTGCCCGCCGACCCCCTCGTGCGCGCCTTCTACATGAACGACCGCTGGGGCGTTGCGAAGGATCCCATCCACAACATGTGGGAGTGCGTGGACCAGGTTCACGTTGACCTGTGCGGAGGCCGGCCGGGCAAACCCCGGGCTGACTGGGGCGTCTGCCCCGGGCCCGCATTCGGGCTCGAAATGCGCCGCCGCACCGGCGTGCCGCAGGGTCTGATCGCCTGCGGGCACGGCGGAACCTCCATGACGCAGTGGGATCCCAAGCGCAGGAACGAGGGCGGCAAAAGCCTTTACGGCGCCATGATCCGGAGGCTGGTGAAAAACGGGCGCCGCGTGGCCGGAATGATCTGGTACCAGGGCTGCAGCGACGCCAATTCCCAAGACGCCACTCTTTATACCAGGCGCATGCGTGAATTCATGGCGGCGCTGCGCCGCGACTGCGCCGACAAAACGCTTCCCGTGGCGATCGTTCAGATCGCACGGGTCATCGGCTGGGGCCCCGATACGGCGGCCCCCTGGAACTCGATCCAGGACCAGCAGCGGCGGCTGCACCTGGCCATCGCCAACCTGGCGAGCGTGCCTGCCATAGACCTGCCGCTCGACGACGGAATCCACATCAGCGGCGCGGGCCACACGATCCTCGGCGCACGCCTGGCCCAGGCGATGCAGACCCTGCGCGGCGACCGCAAGGCCGGACCGCCCCCAATCGACCTGGAGAAGATCACGATTGAACCCGGCGCGGCAGTGCTCGAATTCAAGAACGTCGTCGGCAGCCTTCGATCCGGCAGCAGGCCGACCGGATTCACGCTGGTCCACCAGGCCAACACCGCCAACGTGTTCGACACCCAGCTCGACGGACGGCGCGTGCGGGTTCGCAGCGGCCTGCCGGCCTCTCAGCTTCGCGCGGCAGCCATCCATTACGGATTTGGCACAGATCCCGTCTGCAACATCGTGGATGAAGCCGGCCGTTCCCTGCCCGTGCTCGGCCCCATTCGGCTGGGCGTTCCGCGGGCCTTGACGCCGTTCGTTCAGATGATTCGCGTCAGCGCCTATCAGCCCGGAGCCGGCAGGCTGAACGGCCTTGAGCTTCCCGCCTCGCTGGACTCGCTGGGCCTTGCGCCGCGCGCATTCCCCGGCAGCTTCTGCGACCTGCACCCTGAGATCGGCCAGCATGGCGGCCGCGACGAACTGGTCTGGTTCGCCTGCCGCTTCTCCTGCCCGGAGGCCATGAAGCTGGCGCTCGTCCTGGGCTATGACGGGCCGCTGAAAGTATGGCTGGACGGCAGGCAGGTGTTTCACGATCCCAGCGGAACCAATCCCGCCGACACTGACAAGGCAAGGGTGCTCGCGCCCGCCGCGCCGGGCGAACACGAGGCGATCCTGGCGCTGGGCACCAACAGTGGCGCGGCATGGGGCATCTACCTTCGCCTTGAGCGGCTGGACATTTCCAGGAAACAGCTTGTTGCCGGCCCGGCTCACTACGCGATGCCCGAACTGCTGGGGTAGCGCCTTGGCGGGGCCGGCTATTCCCCGGCCTCGTACCCCTTCATGGTCGCCAGCTCCCGGGGCAAATGCGTCTCATAAGGCTCCCAGCCGATCCATTCGCCGCTCAGGAAATCGGCGTAGGGCAAAGCCTTTAGCAGCCTGACGGCCCGGCGATGGTCGACAATCCCTTCGCCGATGGGGCACAAGCTCAGCGTTCCGCCGTCTTTCCTGCCGTCGTGAAAATGCACATGCCGGATCCACGGCTTCAGGGTTTCGAAAGCCCGGTCGATGGAGACATTCGCGGCGTTGACGGGATGCATGATATCCCAGTTGACGCCGATGGCCGGGTGGTTGACGCGCTGAATGACCGCGGCGACATGGGCCGGGTCGCACCACGAATCATGGGTTTCCATGCAGACGACGACCTTCCGGTCCTGCGCATGTCCGGCGACCGAACGAAGCGCGCCGGCAACGCCTTCAACGGCCTGCTCGCGGGTGAGCGAACCTGGAAAGCCGCCGCCGAAAACCCGAATCCGCGGCGCGCCTATGTCGCCGGCCAGGTCGATTGCCTTGTGAGTGTCGCCGACCATGGCCTCGACGCCGGCCGGATCGGCATAAACGCAGGAAGTGGCAACGCAGGCTATCCTGATCCCTGCGTCTTCCGCCTGCCGCCGCGCCCGGCCTCGAATGGCGGCCGGGGCGTCATATTCCAGGCCGTGCTTGTGATCCGCGCTGACCCGCACTTCGACCCCGTCGTAGCCGGTTTTCTTTGCCAGGGCCAACACCAGCTCGAAGGTCAAGTCCGGGCACGAAAACGTCATGAACGAATATTTCACTGGAAGCCTCCGGTTGGTTGATCGTGCAAAAGCGGTTATTTGAGTGTCACTGCCTTTCCTTTCAAGGCCGAGGCGTAGATGGCGTCCGAAATCTGCTGGACCATCAGAGCCTGTTCAAGCCCGGTCCTGGGCGCGCGGCGATCCAGAATGGCCCCGGCAAAATCGTTGACGGGCCCGCCGTGAACCAGGTCCCATTGCGCATCCTCGTCGCCCTCCCAGATTGCACGGGATTGCATGCCCAGTTCGGCGCCGGCTGAATCGAAGTAAACCTTCTTTCCCGCGGCCGGGACCATCGTAAGGCGCAGGGAGCCCTGGGCGCCGATTATCTGCCAGCTTGACTCGGACTTGACAGCCATGTACTCGCCCCGCTCGTAGGTGACGGCCACGCCGCCATCGCACCGGACCAGCGCGGCAAGATGGGTTTCCGCGTCGGAGTCCGGCGCCGCATTGCCGGCCAGTTGCGGCGGAATGGTCCAGGTCTGGCCCAGCACGAGCTGCGGGCGCAGGGACCAGCCGGTGATGCTCAGCAGGAAATCCAGGTCGTAACAGCCCCAGTTCATCAGTATGCCCCCGCCGTTTTCAGATTTCCTGAGGCGCCAGGTCGGCGGAGTGCCCTGCGGCTTGGGCCCCGCCGCGCTGAACACCCGGCAATGAACGCTCCGCAGCTCGCCCAAGGCGCCGGAGGCGACGAACTGCCGCGCCGCGTCCGTGGACGGCAGAAACTGGTATCGCGAGCTGCAGCAGGCAACAACCCGGTCGCCGCGCGCCTTGATCATGCGGCGGATTTCCCCGGCGTTCATGGCGACCGGCTTTTCCGTGAGCACATGCTTGCCCCGGGCCAGGGCCTTGAGGGCATACTTGGTGCGCGTTGCCGCGGGGAAAGCCAGGACAACGGCCTCGACATCCCGGTCGCGGATCAAATCCCCGCCTTCCCTGTAGACTTTCTTGATCCCGTACTTCCCGGCCGCCTCGCGGCCGCGGTCCTCGATGAGATCGGCCACCGCGACAACGTCAACCAGGGGCGACTTGCACGCCGCCTCCATGTGAAGCCTGCCGATAACGCCATATCCGATGATGCCCAACTTGACTGGCATTGATTGTCCTCCTGTTGCTTTTTCCCGCAGCGCGGTATCCTGATCCTCGGGGTTGTTTTGCGCGGCCGTTCTAAGCGGCACGGTTCTGCGAGCGAGTTGGACCCTAGCATTTGATACCCTCTTATGCAAGCAGAGTCGGAAGAGTCGGAACTCACGCAAAAAGGGCTTGTCTCATTCGCGGGCGCTGGCATAATGCCCCCCGAAAACATCGCGCCCGGGTCCCGGGCCGCAGTCAATTTCACGGAGGTTCTGTAATGCGATTTTCCCGACGCGCCTGCCTGACGCCGCTCTTCGCCCTCGCGATTTTATCAGCCGGATGCGGCAAGGACCCCGGCGCCGCCAAGGACGCCCCGGCCGAGAAGACGAGCATTTCGGAAACGGAGATGGTCGTGAGCCTTGGCGGCGGCGCAAGAATGAAGTTTTTGAAAGTGCCGGCCCTGAACCTCTGGGTCGGGCAGTTCGAGGTCTCCAACCTCGAATACCGGCGCCTCAAGAAAACCCATGACAGCGGCGATCACAAGGGCATCTCGGTTTCCGAGGACGACCAGCCCGTTGTGAACGTGACGTGGAACGAGGCGAAGGCTTTCTGCGACTGGCTGAACAAGGAACACGGCATGGATGAAAGCCGTACTTTCAAGTTCCGCCTGCCCACGGGCAGCGAGTGGGAAACCTACGCCCTGGCCGGCAAAACCGGGATTTTCCCGTGGGGCAACAACAGTCCGAACCCGCCCGGGAAATGGAACTATTACGGGGAGGAAAACAAGGACGTGGCCCGGAAGATCAAGGGCCACAACGACGGCTACGAGGCGTCGGCGCCGGTGCGCAAGAGCGGCAAGAATGCGCTCGGGCTTTTCGGCGTCGGCGGAAACGTGTGGGAATGGACTGATGAAGCCTACGACGAATCCGACAAGTACCGCGTCTACCGCGGCGGTTCCTGGGCCGACGCCGAGCCGCTTTTCATGAAGGTCGCCCGGCGCAGCTACAATACGAAGGACTACAAAGGCGCTACCGTCGGCTTCCGCGTGGTGGCGGAGGTGGCCGAGATGACGGCCGAGCAGAAGGCTGAGGCCGCGGAAGCATTGAAGAAGAAGGCTGAGGCGGCGGCCAAGGCTGAAGCCGCGAAAGCCGAGGCCGACCGCGCTGCCGCCGAGGCAAGCCAGGCCAGGGAATCCGCGAGCAAGGCCGAACAGGAGCGCGCGAAGATCGAGAAACGCGAGATGGCCAAGAACGAGCTGGAAAGGTTGCTGGCAGGCCGGCGGTTCGACGAAGCTTCCGCGCGCCTCGAGGCCTACGCGGTCGAATTCGGCAAGGACGATTACTACAAGAAGAATCAAGAGCTGGTGAAAAACATCAAGATTCTCTCCTTGTCGGAAGGCGCTACCATGGAATTCATGTGGGTCGAGCCGCTCGGCCTATGGGTGGGCAAATACGAAGTCAGCAACAAGCAGTACAAGCTCTGCGACAAGGAGCATAGCAGCGGCATGTTCAAGGATGAGAACATGGACGGAGACTCGCAACCCGTTATCCAGGTCAGCTACAACGATGCCGAGGCATACTGCAAATGGCTGACCGACAGCCACGGCGCGGCCGCCAAGGGCGAGTTCCGGCTCCCGACAGAGCAGGAGTGGGAAACCTTCGCGCTGTGCGGACAACAGCGCGACTTCCCGTGGGGCAGCGAATGGCCGCCCACGAAGGGTAATTACGGGCTGATCGAAGGATATGATGACGGCTACCCGGTCTCCTGCCCCATCACGGAAAGCGGCGACAACGAGTGGGGCATTTTCGGGGTGGGCGGAAACGTTTGGGAATGGTGCCAGGGCTCGCTGGACGGAACCGGGCATTTCAACGTATTCCGGGGCGGGGCATGGAATCTCAACAAGCCCGATTCCCTGAGAATCGCGAACCGCGCCGGCGACGCCGCGGACACGCGGAGCAGCTTCGTGGGGTTCCGCGTTGTCCTGAACGCGCCGCCGCCGGCGCCGTGATCGGCCCGGGCCGCGGCTGCCAGGCGGGGCATGGCCCGCGCGGCGGCGCTGCCGGAAGCGGGCGCCGATGCCGCCCTGGTCACGGGCACGGACAATACCATGGCAAGCTCGACATCCAGCAGGAGGAGGCGGAATCCATGGCCGGCGATGATTGCCGCAGGCGCCGTCCTTGCCGTCGGCTGGTACGCGATGGCTCCGTTTTACTATGAAAAGATATTGGACGGCCAGCGGGTGGATGTCTGCGTGTTCTGTGACACCGCCGAGCTCCGCGGTGAAGATTTGCGGGCCGTTGTGATGTATGACAAGACGGCGCTCTCGCCGGTGGCGCGGGCCCTGGGCCTTTTTCAGAACCGGCCCCCGGACAGAGTCAAGACATTCCACCCCGTTCCCGCGGCCAATATCGAGCTCACCGCGGTGTCCGCCACAATCAAGGCCGTTCCGCTGGGCCCCATCGCCCGCGTGCAGTTCAAGAGCGGGCGCAGGACTTTCCACGCGCTCGTTCGCGACCGCCAGCCGAAGAACAACACGATCTACGTCAGAATCGAATGAAGGATGCCCATGAAACCAGCGTTTCTTGACAAGCTGATCGAACGCCTGGACAAGCTCGACCCCACCAGCCTCCAGATGCAGTTTCTCCGTTTGACGCGCGAGAAGGGCGTGCTCGAGGCCATGTTCAACACCATACAAGACGGCATTCTTGTGCTCGACGCCGGCGGGCACGTGCTATACGCCAACGCCGCGGCCGCCGGGCTGCTCGGGTTCAAGCCGGAATCCCTTCCGCGCCAGCCGATCGGGCGCTATCTTCGCGACGTGGAGTGGGACAGGATTTTGAACCTCGATTCCTCCGAGTGGTCGCGGCTCATCACCCGGGAGGTTGAAATAACCTACCCGCGCCGCAGGTTCCTCAGCCTGGTGGTCACCCCGATGGCGGATGCCACCGCAAGGGAACGCGAACTCGTGCTGATCCTGCGCGACATCACGGACCAGCGCCGGAAAGAGCACACCCTCATCCAATCCGAGCGCCTGAACGCCGTCACCCTTCTCGCGGCCGGTGTCGCGCACGAGATCGGCAACCCCCTCAACTCGCTGAACATTCACCTTCAGCTTGCCGAGCGCGAGATCGGGGAGCTCCCGGAAGACGCGCGCAAAAGCCTCGGCAAACTGCTCGGCGTCGCGCGCAGCGAAGTTGAGCGCCTGACCCAAATCATCACCCAGTTCCTGAAGGCGGTCCGCCCCACCCTTCCGGAGCTGTCGCTCGCGTCGCTGCGCGAGCTCGTCATGGAAACCCTCGATTTCATGAAGCCCGAAATAGAAAATCGCGACGTCCTCGTCGAAGTGCGGGACCAGGGCGACATCCCCCCCGTGTCTGCGGACCGCAACCAGATGCGCCAGGCCTTTTTCAACATCGTGAAGAACGCGCTCCAGTCAATGTCGAAGGGCGGAATCCTCACGATAACGCTCTTCTCGACCGACGCCGCCGCCGGGGTCTCCTTCAAGGACACGGGCGCAGGTATTCCGTCCGATATGTTCGCCCATCTTTTCGAGCCGTACCACACAACCAAGGCTTCAGGATCCGGGCTCGGGCTGATGATCGTCCAGCGCATAGTGCGCGATCACGGCGGGGAGATTGAAATCGAAAGCAAGCCGGGCGCCGGCACCACCTTCACCGTCATCCTTCCCCTCGATGCGCGCCGCGTCCGGCTTCTCAAGGCCCCGCGCAAGCCGCGCTCCGGCCGAAAACTCAGACCACCCAAGGAGGTCGAATCGTGACCCTCAAACCGGCGCTGCTCATCGTTGAAGACGAGAAGAACACGCGCGAAGGCCTCGCCCGCGCCCTTCAGAAACGCTATTCGATCCTCATGGCCGACAGCGCGGAAGCCGCCCTGAAGCTCATGGACGAGAACGAGATCGACCTCGTCGTGACCGACCTGCGCCTTCCGGGCATGGACGGGGTCGAATTCGTCCGGCGCGCGGCCGCGCATGCATCGCAACCGCTCTGCATTCTCCTGACAGCCTTCGGAAGCATCGAAACCGCAGTGGAAGCCATGCGCAGCGGCGCGGCCGACTTCCTGACCAAGCCGGTGAACCTGGACCAGCTCGAGCTCGTCATAGATCGCGCGTTCCGATCCCGGCGGCTCGAAGCCGAGAACCGCGACCTGCGCAGGCAGCTTGACAAGCGCTACGGCATCGAGACGCTTATCGGCCGGAGCCCCAACATGGAAGAGATGTTCGACACAATCCAGCAGGTTGCGCCCACCCGGACCACGGTGCTCATCCAGGGCGAAAGCGGAACCGGCAAGGAGCTTGTTGCCCGCGCGCTGCACCAGCTCAGCCCGCGGAGCAAGGGCCCGTTCGTTGCCGTTCATTGCGCCGCGCTTTCGCCGACGCTGCTCGAAAGCGAGCTTTTCGGCCATGAGAAGGGCGCGTTCACCGGCGCCACGGAACGGAGACAGGGGCGCTTTGAAATCTCCGAGGGCGGCACGCTTTTCCTCGACGAAATATCCGAGGTGGACCCCGCCATACAGGTCAAGCTTCTGCGCGTGATCGAGGAAAGGAAGTTCGAGCGGGTCGGCGGCCGCGAGGTCATCCAGGCGGACTTCCGCCTCATCGCGGCGACCAACCGCGACCTGGCGCGCATGGCCGCCGACGGAAAGTTCAGGCAGGACCTCTTTTTCCGGCTGAACGTGGTGACCATAGCGATTCCGCCCCTGCGCGACAGGGCAAACGACATTCCCCTTTTTGTCCGGCATTTTCTCCGCCAGTTTGCCCGGGAGAACAGGAAGACCGTCAACGAGATCTCTCCCGAGGCGGCGGAAGCGCTGATGGCATATCCATGGCCGGGCAACGTGCGCGAGCTTCGAAACGCGGTCGAGAGAATGGTGGTGCTGTCCCGTTCGCACATCATCGAGCTCAAGGACGTTCCGCCCGAGATTCGCAATACCCGGGGCGCGGAAGACGCGGGCAACATCAGGCAGGGCGCCTCGCTCAAGGACGTGAACAAGCACATGATCCTCGCCGCCATCGAGGCCAACGGAGGGAACCGCTCCCTTGCCGCGCGCCGGCTGGGCATCAGCCGCCGCACGCTCCACCGCAAGCTGAAAGAGTTCGGAATCAGTCCACGCGCCAGAGCCGGCGGTGAGCCAGGGCGGGAACCCGCCTGCGCGACGCCGCAAGCTCCGCGGGATCCAGACTCGCGGTGAGCACGGCCGGCTCTGCGCCGGCGCGCGCAAGTATTTCGCCCCACGGGCCCACAACCATGCTGTTGCCGTGGCTGGCAACGCCCGTTCGCCCGTTCGTTCCGCACTGGTTCGGCGCCACCACGAAGCACTGGTTTTCGATGGCCCGGCAGCGGACAAGGATTTCCCAGTGATCGCGCCCGGTGCGCTGCGTGAAATTCGAGGGCGCAAACAGCAGATGCGCCCCGCGCGCCGAATAGCGGCGGTATAGCTCCGGAAAGCGGAGGTCATAGCAGATGCTCAGGCCGCAGCGCCATCCCATGCAGGCGGCCATTACGGGATCGCGGCCGGCGCGGTACACGTCGCGCTCGCGGACCACCTGCCCGGTCTCCAGGCGCGCCTCAAACAGGTGAAGCTTTCGATACCTGGCCCTCAGGCGGCCTCCGGCGTCAAGCAGCAGGCTGGTGTTGTACATGCGGTTTCCGGAACGCTCAAGCACGCTCCCGGCCAACACCCAGGACTTCCTGCTCCGCGCAAGGCCCGCGGCCCAGCGGACAGCCGCCCCGCCGGCAAGGGGCTCGGCGCCGCGCCGAAGCTCCTCGTCGCTGCCCCGCAGGCCAAACACTTCCGGAAGCGCCACCAGCCCGCAACTCGGCAGGCCCTTCAGGAGCAGCTCGATTTCCGCCATATTCCGCAACGGATCGGCGCCGGCCGCATTCTGGACCACCTGGACAGCCAGCGGCTGTTTTGGATATGCCGGATTCAAGGGAAAACCATCAAACAAAAGAAAAGGCCGCCGTGTTGTCACGGCGGCCTTGGCCGTCAAAAGCGTTTGTCGTGATGCCTGCTATCCCAAGCCGGCACTCATCCAAGAATGGCGTCTTTGGCCGCCTTGGCAATGCGGAACTTCAGGGCGCGCTTCGCCTTGATCTTGATGGCTTCGCCGGTCGCCGGGTTCCTGCCCATGCGCGCCTTGCGCCGGACCACCACAAGCTTGCCCAGCCCGGGCACGGTAAAGCCTTCGGCCGCTCCCTTGTATGCCATGCACACAAGCGCTTCAATCGCGGCTGCCGCCTGCTTCTTCGTGATTTCGCACTTTTCTGCCAAGCCCGCGATGATCTGGGATTTCGTCAATGCCTTCGCCATGGTGACACTCTCTTTCTGTTTGTGGATACCGTTTAACGACAACCGCTTTTAGCGAACTCCTTTGTTTCTAGGGTATTTTCGAGGTTAATGCAACAAAAATAAAAGAAACATTATCGTCCCAGCCCGGCTTCATTTTCTTTCGCCGGGCGCGATTGCCCCGGGCCGGCCCCAGTTCTCCTGCCATGCGATAATCGCGCTGTCCGCAACCGGCCGGACATACCAGTTCCCCGTGCTGCCGTCGAACACCGCAAGGTCGTCCTTCATGTCGCCGTCGTAGTCGCCCGGCACTGCCGCCGCGCCGGGCCAGCCCCAAGGCGTGCCCCAGGCAATCAGCGCTCCGGCCGCCGTCCTGATGTACCATGCGCCTGTCGCGCTGTCCAACAGCGCCAGGTCGCTCACAAAGTCGCCGTCGTAGTCACCCGGAACGGACACGGCGCCCGTAAAACCGAAGGGTTCGGCCCAGGCAAGCAGGGCGCCGCCCAGGGTTTTGATGTACCAGGTTCCTGCTGAGCCGTCATAGACGGCCAGGTCGTTCACGCGGTCGCCGTCATAATCACCTGGCACGGGCACGGCGCCCGGCAGGCCCCAGGGCTCGGCCCAGGCAAGCACGGAGTCGGACAATGTCGTGACATACCAGGCGGCATTGGCCCGGTCATACACGGCCAGGTCGCTCTTTCGATCCGCATCATAGTCTCCATATACCGGCAGCGCGCCCGGGAACCCCCATGACTTGCCCCATGCCAGCACGCTCGCAGTCGCCGCCGACCACCCATACCAGAGCCCGGTTGCCGGCTCATAGACAACCAGGTCACCCACCCGGTCGCCATCATAATCGCCCGGCACAGGACCCGCTCCGGCGCCGCCCCACTGCGCGCCCCAGAGAATGACGTCCGGGGCGGCGGCCTTGCGCGCATACCAGCAACCTGTGGCAGAGTCGAACACCGCAAGGTCGCTCCGAGCATCTCCGTCGTAATCGTTGAGCGCGCCGCCCGCGCCACGGTATCCGCTGTGCGGCAGGCTGAACGCGCTGATTCCATTCGCGTTGGCTGCCCGCAGATAGTAGTAATAAGGCGTATTCGCAAGCGCGTTGGTGTCGTCATACGACTTGTCCGCCGTGGCCGCCAGCAGGCCAGGATAAGCGAGGGGGCTGTCTCCGCGCCACACCTCGTAGCAGGTGGCGCCGCTCACCGCATTCCACATCACCCGGACTTTATCCGGGTAGACGCCCTCGCTGGCCGTCACGTTTGACGGCGCGCTGGGCGCCCGGCCGGCCAGCAGCGCCCACCAGTTCGAGCCGCCCTCGCTGACGAACTCGTACAAATCGTAAGTGCCGTTCGAACGGTCGTCCGCCGCGTTGAACTGGATCGGGCCCGTGCAACCGGCATAGGCCGGGCCAGCCGCGCGCAGGGCGGCAATCACCTGGTCAATCGTAACCAGGCTCCCGGTCTGTTTCAGCGCCAGGGCAAGAATGCTCAGGGCGTCATAGGCGCTCATCGGGTAGCGCGCCACGGCCTGCGTGCCCACCGTTGCGGCGATGTTCGACTCCACCGCGCCGTAGAGCGCGTTGGTAAAACGCTGGAAAGCGGTGCATACGAAGCGCGTCCGGACCGCGAATTCGCCCGCCGCGGAGTTGGTCAGCAGCATTGCGTTCTGCGCCAGCCCCTCGCACCCGTACCAGCGCACGCCGCCAAGCGCGCCATGCCCGGACGCCTGCCGCATGACCTCCACGCCCTCGTCGAACAGGGCTACGGCGACCCCGACCCGGCTCGCGCCGGCCTCAGCCACCCGGGCATCCACCTGGACAGCCATGTTCGAGATCAATTCGGGAATGAATTCCGCGATCCGCGGACACCAGTTCGAAGCGAAAACGGTCCCGCCAAGGGCCGTGAACTCATTGATCAGCGAGTGCATAAGGCCGTCCCCGTAAATGTCGGTCCGGGCCAGGATGGCAAGGTCGGTTATGCCGTCGCGCCATATCTGCTCCGCCAGGAAACGCGCCTGGTTGGAATCGTCCACCGCCAGCCTCACAAGGTTGTCGCCCGCGATCTCCAACTGCTTCGCCGTGGACGAACTCGAGAGCAGCAGGACGTCGTTCAGGTCGGCGTAGGTCTTCAGTATCCGGCATTCCTCGCTGGATTCAGGGCCCAGCACCAGGTGCACGCCGTTTGAACGCATGGCCACCATCTTGTCATACGCGATCCCGGCGTCCGTTTGCGTGTCCTCGATAACCAGCCTTATCCTGGGCATGGCCGGGTCGTTCGTGATCGCTGCCAGAGCCTGCCCCAGGGCTGCCATGTACGACTCGCCAAGCGACGCCAGGTCCCCGGTCAGAGGCAGCAGAACACCTATCAAGTTCGTTCCGGTTCCATTGTCCGTCGGGAACGGCTCCGCCGCCCGCTTCGCGCGAACCGGCATGGGCTCCGCGGAGGCGGCGCCAAGACCGCCCGAGTTGATGTACATGGCCACGGCGCAGCTCATGTCAAACGGGTACCAGTTCTCGTAGCCGGCATAGACCCAGGAATTCAGGGGCCTGAACACGTCATTCAAAAAGTACATGGTCGTGCCCCACCTCAGCGATGTGGAGACAATGGAAAAGTGCTCCGGCATGGACGGACTCGCCTTGATCCGGAGCATGACCACCTCGCCCGTGGTCGAGCAGCCGGACAGCGAAAAGCCGCGGTAGCTGCAGATGCCGCGGTAGGCCTGGTAATTCTCGCGGTCGCGAAGCAGGTTCATCCGGTAGCAGTCCCCGTACCCGTTCGTCATCACCAGGGAAAACGCCCTGCCGGCCCGCGCGGGCGCCGAATGCGCCGAGAACAGCGCGCGCCTGTCGTCGGGTGAAAGCGCGGCAAACGAGGGCGAGACGGAATCCGACGCGTCGTAAAGCTGCCGCTTCACCTGGCCGTACCCGCCCGAATTGATGTACATGGCCACGGCGCAGCTCATGTCGAATGGGTACCAGTTTTCGTAGCCGGCGGAGACCCAGGAACACAGTGGTCTGAACACGTCGTTCAGGACATACATGGTTGTGCCCCACCTCAACGATGTGGAGAGAATTGAGCTATGCTCGGGCATGGACGGACTCGCCTTGATCCGGAGCATGACCACCTCGCCCGTGGTCGAGCAGCCGGACAGGGAAAAGCCGCGGTAGCTGCAGATGCCGCGGTAGGCCTGGTAATTCTCGCGGTCGCGAAGCAGGTTCATCCGGTAGCAGTCCCCGTACCCGTTCGTCATCACCAGGGAAAACGCCTTGTCAGCCTGCGCGGGGCCAGGTTGCTGAAAGAAAGGAATCGCTACCTCTGCCCGCACCGCCAGCGCCACGGCGCATGCGGCCGCGACGGCAAGGCCCGAACAACGAGTTTTCATGAAGAATTTTCCTCCTATGCCGGGCATTTTATTCGTATATGGCCCGGATTAAAAGGCTGTAGTTCGCTTTTTTTTCCCCGACCAATCGGAGCGAAAACACAATCAAAAAAGCCGCATCCAACAGATCACGCAGGCAGGAGATGGAATTCAGAAGACATGTTCCCCTGAAATCCGAACCCCGTCCTCCTGAGTCTCCCCGCATTTCTCACAGGCTCGGGGCGATATTAAGCAGTCTGCCTGGCGCGATCTCAAGGTCCCTGCCTGCTATGACGTGCCCCATATCCCGCAAATGCATGCGAAGATCATAACTGCCCGGCGGCACGATGAACCTCCTCCACAGCGGCTCGTCGTTATCCGTTCCGCGCCGCACTTCCAGCGCCGGAACCGAACCGCCGGCAGGCAGGAGATCCCAGCCCAGCACGCCCGCCGCATCGGGCTTGGCGAGCTGGATGCCGGAGTCCAGCGTGACGGCCGACTCCCGCCCCGCAAATACGGCCACGTTCGAGGCCGCGACTGACGGCTTCGGGCTCCTGAAATAGACAAGCTCCACGGCGTAATTCCCGGCCGGGACCGCCTTGGGCTTGAACAGGTAGAAATCATTCCCGTGCGTGCCCAGTTCCAGGGCGGGAACGCGGCCGGCGCTGTCAACTATCCGAATCCCGTCGATATTCAGATCGCCGAGCCCGCTTTTCACGGAAAACGCAACCGCCCCGAGCTCAAGTTCAGCGCCAAGGCCCTCCAGCACGTCGAAGCGCATGGCCGGGCCGGCGGTCGGCGGCTGGTAATTGGGATTGGCAAACATGAGCCTGACAGCGTATTGACCGGCAGGCAGGAGGCAGGCATTCTCCAGCTCCGCGGACGGCACCTCGCGCACAAGGGCGCCGTCCGCCGCCTTGACGATCCGGGCGCCGGAGAGCGAGACCAGCGCGGATTTCGGAATGTGGATTCGAAGCCTGCCCAGCGCCGAGGCGTCCACAGCCGCCCCTGGCGCAACATCAACGCCCGAAGCCCGGTCCGCCTTCGGCGCCTCGCCCGGGCCAGCCTCGTTTGTCACGGCGGACAGCGCCCTTCCGGCCTCGTCAGGCTTTCGCCCCGAACACCCTGTCAAGAGCAGGCCAATGCACGCCAGAAACATTCCGCCCAATGCCGGGCGGACAAGACCGTAACTCATTCTCATGTCACGCCTCCCGTAGAATCCCCGCTTGAACCCGGATTTTGCGTTTGGTAAGGGTGCGGCAGATGCAAGATCGTTCATTTTCTAAAAGCAAAACACGGGTTGAATACGATGCCGGCCCGTTCAAGGATGAACTCTACCGCAGTCGCCGGCCCGGCTCAACCTAGAAAGAGCAAGCGAATATCCAATATCCAACAAGGAACAAGGGGGGCGCGACATGGTGAATGGTTGTGCTTGGATACAACCATTCTCATCTCTCGCTCACTTGGACATTGGATATTCCTTGTTGGTTATTGGATATTCTTTCACCTATTCAGTGCAGCATCAGCAGAGTTGACTGGCCATCGCAACAAGTTCCCCATTAACCTCTTGCAGCGAGCGAAGACAACCGCGGAGCAGTTGAACTGCTCCATATAGGTTCAATAGTCGAATTGGCCGGCCGCAAAGAGCCCATCGCAAGGGGAAAACGACGGAAAAGGGCGCACCCGCATTCTTCCCGGGCGGGCGCGGCGATTCGCGCCGCGCCGGATCGTCCAGGAATTGCGCTTGTTCAGCGTGGAGGACGGGGTCCCCGACGGGGCGGGGGCGGACGCCTGGATTTTTCCCGGGCCATGGGAGGCGGAGCCGCCTCCGATGCGCCTG
>JAAZAB010000264.1 GCA_012514555.1 Lentisphaerota bacterium | reverse complement strand
CCCAGTGGCAAAACCAGCAAGACGTTCCGCCGCAGCCGGGCTCACGCTCCTTGCGCGGGGCGAGCGGCGATACCCGGATTCGCCGGACCGCGCGCGCATCGAGGTTTTCGCGAACCCCCGCCCGGGCCGGGACTACACGATTGTCTTCGATTGCCCGGAATTCACGACCCTGTGCCCGGTGACAGGCCAGCCCGATTTCGGCCGGATCAGGATCGAGTACGTTCCTGGCCGCTGGTGCATCGAAAGCAAGTCGCTCAAGCTTTATCTCTTTTCATTCCGCAATAGCGGCGCGTTCCACGAGGCTGCGGCGAACCGCATATTGGACGATCTCGCGAGGGCGTGCCGGCCCCGCCGCATGCAAGTCCGAGGCGATTTCAACGCGCGCGGCGGAATTGCCATATCCGTCACGGCCGAGCATCCGGGCCCGTCCCGCGCTTCGGGCCGGCGGGCCGCTCAACGGTGATGCGCCTCGCGTTTTCACCGGGCAGGGTTTCGAACCTGATGCGCAGCGCCCGTTCGGGCAATTCGCCTTCCGCCCTGTCCGCCCACTCGATGACGGTTATCCCGCGCGCGAGGGCATCGTCGTCCAGCCCGAGTTCCGCAAGGTCGGCGCCTGTAAAAAGGCGGTAGAGGTCCACGTGGAATACCGGCAGCCGGCCCTGATATTCGTGCATCAGCGTGAAAGTCGGGCTTGACACCCGGCCCCTGACTCCGAGCGCCCGCGCGAGACCCTGGACAAAGCAGGTTTTCCCGCTGCCCAGTTCCCCGCACAGGGCAAGCACATCCCCCGGGAGCAGAGAGCCGGCCAGTCCGGCAGCGACTTCGCGGGTTTCCGCCGGGCTTCGCGTGATCAGTATCTCACGGGGCCTTGAAGTGTTCATACCCGCAATTCTTCATGAGGCGCCTTGCGTGTCCGGCCGGCGCCAGCACGACGCTGCCTGCCCTGCCGGCGATGATGCGGCCTATCCGGGTGCAGCGGAGCGGAAAGCGCCTGCGCCATGCCGCTTCGAATTTCGGAACTTTGGCGCTTCGAACTGTGAACAGCAGCTCGTAATCCTCCCCGTCATCGAGCGCGTGTTTGAGGCGCGACTGCTCGTCCCCGGCCTTGCCGACGGCCGGGGAGACCGGGATTCGTTCCGGCCATATTTCGGCCCCGCACCGGCTGGACAGCGCCATGCGCGGCAAATCGTTCGCAAGGCCGTCGCTCAGGTCCATCATGGCCGAAGCCCAGCGCCCGGCGCGCAGCCACTGTCCCTGCGCCAGCCTTGGCTCGAAGCGGAGATGTTTGCCGCTAATCGAGCCGCCGAGCGCGCCCGTCACGTAGATCGCGTCTCCCGGGCTCGCGCCCGAGCGCAGGACCGGCGTGCCGCGTGGCGCCCGCCCCGCGCAGAACACGTGAAGCTCAAGACACGGCCCGGCGCTTATATCGCCGCCGACCCAGGCAACGCCCCAGCGCCTGGCCAGCGCCGAGAAACCCTTTCTGATCCCATCCACCCGCGCCCAGCTTGTGTGCCCGGGCGCCACCAGGTTCACCAATACCCAGAGCGGAACGCCGCCCATGGCTGCCATGTCGCTCAGGACGCGCGCAAGCGCCTTTCGGCCCACATATCCGGGGGGGGTGTCCGGCCTGAAATGGACTCCTTCCACGACGGGATCCGATGTCAGGAGAAGGTCGCCCGCTTCCTTTGCCGCCTGCCGGATCACCGCGCAGTCATCCCCTGCCCCGGCAACGACATCCCGGCGTCCGGGCAATCCGCGGGTCAGGCGGGAGAGAATTCCCAGTTCGCCCATTTGATCAAGGGTTGTCATCTGCCAGGACCTTGCTTATTGCGGAATCATAAGGCGGCCTCAGAATGCCGCGCTCGCACACGATCGCCGTCACCAGGCGCGCCGGCGTCACGTCGAACGCAGGGGCCCATACGCGCACGCCTTCCGGAGCCGTCCTGCGGCCGAATCCGCAAGTGATCTCCCCGGCGCCGCGCTCCTCAATGGGAATGCCTTCGCCCGAGGGCAAGGCCGGATCAATGGTCGAGCGCGGGGCGAACACATAGAATGGAAGTCCGTGCGCCCGGGCCATGACGGCAAGCGAATAAGTGCCTATCTTGTTCGCAAAATCGCCGTTTGCCGCGATTCGATCGGCGCCGACAAAAACGCGGTCAACAAGCCCTTTTTTCATTGCATATCCTGCCATGTCGTCGCAAATGAGCGTCACATCCACCCCGGCCTGCATCAGCTCCCATGCGGTCAGGCGAGCCCCCTGGAGAAGCGGCCGCGTCTCGTCCGCGAAAACGCGCACGCTTTTCCCCCGCTCCGCTGCCGTGTAGATGGGAGCCAGGGCGGTTCCGTATTCCGATGCGGCAAGGCCTCCCGCGTTGCAGTGCGTGAGCACGGAGGGGTTCCCGTCGAGGCAGGGCTGCCCCTGTTCCCCGATGGCGCGGCATATGTTCCCGTCCTCCTCGATGATTGCAAAGGCCTCCCCGGCCAGCCGCGCCTTGAGCCCGGATGCCGAGGCGTCCGCCCCGCCCCAAGTCCTTGCGACCCTGCGCATCCGTTCCATCGCCCAGAACAGGTTCACGGCCGTGGGCCGCGAGCCGGCCAGGAATGCCGCGGCCTCCTCCACGGAGCGAAGGACAGCCTGGACTGTGTCCAGCGCCGGCTGCTGGACGGCGAGGAGGATTCCAAAGCCGGCTGCAACGCCTATGGCGGGCGCGCCGCGGACCTTCAGCTCCCGTATCGCCGCCCACAGCTCGGGCACCTCCCGGATCTCCAGGTACTCGAGGCGCTCCGGGAGCCGGGTCTGGTCAACCATTCGGACACACCCGGGCAGCGCGGCCCCGGGCGCGTCCGGTTTCCATTCCAGAGTTTTAACGCGCATCTCTTTATTGCTCCCCCGCGGCAATCAGCATGACCATCACAAGGTTGACCCCGTTGAACAGGGCGTGCATTACCACGGGCACGACCAGGGAGCCCGTGTAGACATAGGCCAGCGAAAAGGAAACCGCAAGAATGAAAAGCGGCAGGAAGGACGCCAGGTGAAAATGCATGGCAGCGAACAGCGCCGAAACAATGACGATGGCGGCGCCCCCGCCGAAGCGGCGCGTAAACAGGGGGAGCCCGATTCCCCTGAACAGGGCTTCCTCGAAAAGCGGCGCGAAAACAAATGCCGAGAGCACAAGCGCAACGCGGACTCCGGCCGGGGCCGCAATGAAGATCTCGATCACGCCCTGGGTGTCCGACGGCACGCCGAAAAGATACAAAACGACGCGGCACACGACCGCGCCGAAAAGAACAAACGGGAGCGAAGCCAGGTAGAACAGCACGCCCGTTCCGACCTGCCGGATCAGCCCCGGCCGGCCGGCCCCGAACGCGCCCAGCGCGGCGTCCTTCTTCCGGCGGACCATCACGCCTATCGCAGACAAGCCCAGGATATGAAAAACGAGAATCTGAACCAGGAACAGCGTCCAGTCCGGCGCATCGTACCCGAGCCAGTCCGCCGGCAGCCCGGCCGCGTTCAACGCCCGGGAAAGCGCGGAAAAGGCGTGCGGCGCGAGCATGACAAGCAACATGACCGCCACCTGCGCCGCGCCGAGAAGCAGGGCCAGGAATCCGGCTTCCCTCCAGCCCCAGGGCCGGTTCCTGATGCGGGCAAGCCGGGCATCCCAGCACAGGCTGCCGGACCTCAGCCGGTCGCAGAGAAGGAAGGCGGCGATCATTCCTGCCAGGACTATCATAAGGTAGACAACGCCGGCCGCAAGAAAGGCATTCCGGCTCCCGCCGGGAAGAACGGGGGCGGTTATACTGTCGGCCTGCAGCGCAAGAATCGTCAAATCCATGGCCCGGTTCGACTGCCCAGCGCCGCCTCAGCGGACCGCGGAGCGGCGCTCCTCCCTGATCACGTAGATTGGCTTGTTCTGCGCCTCGTGGTAGGTGCGAATCTGGATTTCGGCCAGGAGGCCCATGCTAAGGAGCTGGATGCCGAAGAAGATGAGCATGAACGACGTCATCACCCAGAACGGGCGCTTGATGAGGTCCGCGGCGAACTGCGTGCCAAACGCGAGGTTGCTCAGGTTCGCGGCCGCCATGAAAAGGATCATCATTATTCCGGGCACTCCGAGCCACATCGCCACTTTGCCGAATATCTGTATGGGGCTCTTGCTGTAGCTGAGCAGAAAGCGGACCGTGACAAGGTCGAGGATGACCCGCATCATCCTGGAGATGCCGTACTTGGACTTTCCGAACATGCGGGCGTGGTGCCGGACCACCACTTCATCAACATCGGCGCCGACCCAGCTGGCGAGCGCGGGAATGAAGCGGTGCATTTCCCCGTAGAGGTTCACGTTCTTCATCACCTCTTTACGGTAAGCCTTGAGCGTGCATCCGTAGTCGTGCAAGCGCACTCCCGTAATCCGGCTGATAAGCGCGTTTGCCGCTATGGACGGAAGGCGGCGGTTGATGAACGGATCCTTCCTATCCTTGCGCCAGCCGCTGACCACGTCGGCGCCCTCCTCCATTTTCCGGAGCAGGAGCGGGATGTCGGCGGGGTCGTTCTGCAGGTCCGCGTCGAGCGTGACTATTATCTCGCCACGCGCGGCATGAAAGCCGGCGCTCATCGCCGCCGTCTGCCCGAAGTTGCGCCTGAAGCGGATCATGCGCATATGGGGAATGGTCTCCGAGAGCCCGCAAAGCTTCTCCCATGTGCCGTCGCGGCTTCCGTCGTCCACCAGGATGATCTCGTATTTCCTCCCAATCGTCGGAAGGACTTCATGCAGTCGCCTGCAAAGATCCGCTACGCTTTCCACTTCGTTGTACACGGGCACCACGACGGAGACATTAGGATCGGGGTTTTCCATTATTTGCGGCATTTGACACCATTCCAGTTGAATTTGGTTTCCGCCAGGGCCGGAAACCATAAGAATTAAGTTCCCCAAATAATGCCCGGATCCGGCGGAAACGCAAGTTTTTTGTCCGGGTGACCGCGGGGGCCCGGGGCTTTCCGGCGCCCGGTCTTTTCCCGGTCGGTTTTGTCTTGCATTCGGCATGCCATGTAAAGCACATTATTCGGCGGCGGCCAACGGGAACTGCCGTAGGCCGGATGTCGAGGCCCGCATATGAATGACGCAGCGGACAAGGCACTGATACGTTCCGCGTTGGCGGCCAGGAAGCGCGCGCACGCTCCCTACTCCGGTTTCGCGGTTGGCGCCGCAATACGGGTTTCCGGCGGAAAAACCGTATGCGGATGCAACGTCGAAAACGCTTCGTACGGGCTGACCGTCTGCGCGGAGCGAGTCGCCGCGTTCAAGGCGGTCAGCCGCGGTTTCGACTCCTTTCGCGCGCTGGCGGTTGCCGTTCCCGGCGACGAGCCGATGCCGCCCTGCGGGGCCTGCCTGCAGGTGCTCGCCGAATTCTGCGGAAAGGACATCCCCATCATCATGGTCGCCGCCGGATCCCCCGGAAGGCCGGTGCGGACTTGTTTGCGCAAGCTGCTTCCGCATGCCTTTTCGATGCACGAACGCCGGGGCGCTTCCAGATGCTGAACGTTCCCGACACACCGCTCGCGCGCGGCGCACGGCTGATAACGGATCGCCTGCAGGCGGCCGGGCACCAGGCCGTATGGGCCGGCGGCTGCGTCCGCGACCTTCTGGCAGGCCTCGACCCGAAGGATTTCGACATTGCCACTGCCGCAAGGCCGGAAGCCGTGCAAGCCTTGTTTCCGCGCTCGAAAGCAGTAGGAAAAGCCTTCGGCGTGATCCTCGTCAGCATCGGCGGCAACGACTACCACGTGGCCACGTTCAGGAAAGACCTGGCCTACGCTGACGGGCGCCGGCCGGAAGGCGTGCTGTTCGCGGACGCGCGGGAGGACGCCGAGCGCCGCGACTTCACGATGAACGCGCTTTTTTTCGACCCGGCATCCCGCCGCATCCTGGATTACGTCAACGGCCAGTCCGATCTTGCGGCCGGGCTCGTGCGCTGCGTGGGCGACCCTGGGGAGCGTTTCGCGGAGGATTACCTCCGGATGATCCGCGCCGTGCGTTTCGCCGCCGCGCTTGATTTCAGAATCGACCCGGGCACGGCTGACGCCATTCGAACCCATTCTTCAAAACTCGCACAAACGGCGGCCGAAAGAATCCAGGCTGAACTGACCAGGACGCTCCTCGAAGCCGTTCACCCCGGCGACGCCCTTGTCCTCATGCACGACCTCGGCATTCTGAAGGCTATCCTGCCCGAAGTGGAAGCAATGGCGGGCCAGGCGCAGCCTCCGCTGTTCCATCCGGAGGGGGATGTCTTAACCCACACGGTTCTCATGCTGAACGCCATGCGGGACAGATCCCTCCGCCTGGCGTATTCGGCGCTGCTCCACGACGTTGGGAAGCCGCCCACCGCAATGAACGACGGAGCCCGAATCCGCTTCAACAACCACGCGTCAGTCGGCGCCGAAATGGCGCGGCTCATGCTCCGGCGCCTGAAGTTCAAGGCTGACGACATTGACGCGGTCTGCCATGTCATATCCAATCACATGCGCTTCATGATGGTGCGGAACATGCGGCGGGCCACCCTTATAAGGATGACAAGCGCTCCGACATTCCCGGTGGAGCTGGAAATGCACAAGCTGGACTGCCTGGCCAGCCACGGCGATCTGTCGAACTACGAGTTTCTCACCCGCTTCATGGAGGAGCGGGCGTCCGAGCCGGCGCTTCCGAAACCGTGGGTGACGGGCCGCGACCTGATGGCCGCCGGCATCGCCGAGGGAAAGAGGATCGGCGAATGGAAACACAAGGCATATGAGCTCCAGCTGGAAGGCGCTTTTGCGAACCGGGAGGAGGCGCTCGAATGGCTGAATGCGGAAATAAAGAAGGGGTTGCCGCCCCCGGGCGCGGCGGGAGACGCCCCATGTCCGGCGCCTTGATTCATGTTTTCTGGGCCGCGATTCGGATAGCTCTTCTATCCTGGCTGGGGCTGGCTATCGTGCTCTTCCTCCGCCAGCGGGGCATGGTGTTTCACCCGGGCCCGGCAATTGGTTTTCTCCCCTCCCAGGCCGGCATTCCTTTTGAGGACGTCAGCTTCGGCACTCGCGACGGCGAAAAGCTTAACGGCTGGTTCGTGCCCGCGCCCGGCGCCGGCGCCACGGTCCTTATGTGCCATGGCAACGGCGGCAACATATCCGACAGAGTCTGGGCCTTGAAACGGCTTCATGACGCCGGCTTCAACGCCTTCATATTCGACTACCGCGGCTACGGGCGCAGCACCGGCAGGCCGAACGAGGCCGGGCTATACCTCGATGCCCGCGCGGCCTGGGATTATCTCGTCGCGGAGCGCGGGCTTCCGCAAGCCGGCATCGTCATTCACGGCCGGTCGCTTGGCGGCGCCGTGGCCTGCGAGCTGGCCTCAAACGTGAACGCCGGCGCGCTGGTGCTTGAGGCCGCATTCACATCCCTGCCCGATCTGGCCGCGGGCATCTATCCCTACCTTCCGGTGCGAGCGCTGTGCCGCTTCCGCTTCAACACTCTCGGCCGGATCGCGCGGGTACGAGTTCCCGTCCTCGTCGCTCACAGCCGGGATGACGACCTTATTCCCTTCCGGCACGGGGAGCGTCTCTACCAGGCCGCAAACGCGCCAAAATCGTTCTTTGTTTTGCGCGGGGACCACAATTCCGGCGAGGCCATGGACGACAGTGCGTGGATTGACTGTCTTCGCGGCTTCATAGCGCGGCACGTCACCGGGGCCGGGCCGTCCGCCGGCGAATAGCGGCGCTTGCCGCTTGCCTGGCGGCGCGCCATGTGGCACAATCGCACCCGTCAATAAAAACGCGCCGCACAGGCGCATGGCGCGGCAAAAACGGAGGATGACCATGGCTGCAGTCAAATCGCGCGAACTTGCGCTCGCCGGCGGCGCGCCGGCCGTAACCATGTCCGCGCCGCGCTGGCCGGTTACGGGCAAGGCCGACGAGAAGCGGATGGCTGAAGTGGTGCGCTCCGGGAACTGGAGCTGGCTCGGAGTCCACGAGCGCGCGTTCTGCGAGGAGTACGCGCGGTTCATCGGCGGGAAATACTGCGTTTGCCTGGCCAACGGGACCGTTACGATCCAGTGCGCGCTCCAGGCAGTTGGAGTCGTCCCCGGCGACGAAGTCATAGTGCCGGGCATGACGTGGGTCGCCACGGCCCAGGCCGCTCTCGACGTGGGCGCCAATGTCGTGTTGGCGGACATCGATCCCGAGACGCTCTGCATTGATCCGAACGCCCTCGAAAAGGCCGTCACCAGGCGCACCAGGGCCATCATTCCGGTTCATCTCTACGGGTGCATGTGCGACATGGACGCGATCATGAAGATCGCCGCCAAACACAAGCTGAAAGTGGTTGAGGACGTTGCCCACCAGCAGGGCAGCCGCTGGCGCAACAAGGGCGCGGGCGCCATAGGCGACGCGGGCAGCTATTCCTTCCAGCAGTCCAAGATACTCACATCGGGCGAAGGCGGCGCGGTGATATGCAACGACCGTTCAATCTACGAAACCATTTTCGCGCTCAAGCAGGTGGGCTGGAAGCCGAAGGACGCGGGCAAGTCCTGGTTTGACAACCTGGAGCCCGGGAACCGCTACGGCCACAATTACCGGATTACTGAAATGCAGTGCGTTCTCCTGCGCGGAGGCCTTTCCCGCCTCGCCGGGCAGAACCGGAGGCGCGAGGATTTCGCAAATGCGTTCGCGCATGGTCTGAAGGAGATTGGCGGCCCCCTGCGCGCGGTCCGCCGCGACCCGCGGGTCACCGGCCAGGCATACTACGCCATGACCCTTGCGTATGATCCAGGCAGGGCCGGCGGCCTCGCCCGGGGCGACTACCTCGCGGCGCTCAAGGCGGAAGGCTGTTCTTTCGGCGGCATCTACTGGCCCGTGTATGCCAGTCCTCTGCTGAACCTGTTTGACAGCACCAGCCCGATCCCGTTCCGCGATCCGAAACGCGTCAAGGAGTTCCGATCGATGAAGCTCCCTAACGTCGAGCGGGCGTTCAGGGAAACCGCCGTGACCTTGAGCCACACGCATATGCTGGGGAGCCGGGCTTATCTTAAGCAAATCCTGGCTGCAGTCCGCAAGGTGAACGACAACCTCAAGAAAGTGAAGGATATCTGCGAAGCCCGGCGCAAGGCGGCCGGGTAGCGGATGATTGAGAAGCGGTGGTCCGAGGGCCGCCAGGCGCGGGAACGGCGGCAGACAGCGAACCCCTTCTACCCGGCGCCATTCCGGCCGCGGCCGTTGCGGTAGCGGGAATTATCCGGCTTAACGCATGGCGGCATGTCCACTGCCAGGAATATGCTGCCTTCGCCGAGATGGCGCTCCAAGTCGTGGACGAAACGCTCCGAAGGGCAGACCGCGAGCGACCTGTCGGAATCCACGTACACCTTTTCTCCGCCGGGATACTCGATGCAGACGATGACCGGAACCCGCCCGGGATGCGATTTCAGAACCGCCAGTATTTTCTCAATGAACCCGGTCTCAGCCGAGGTTGAGGGCAGCCTGACCAGGGCATGCCTTGTGAATCGGT
>JAAZAB010000263.1 GCA_012514555.1 Lentisphaerota bacterium | reverse complement strand
TGGCCAGGTGCAGGCGCGCAACCTGCTCGTCAAGGAGCTTGGGCAGCACGTACACGCCCGTGGCATACTTCGAGCGGTTCGTGTACAGCTCGATCTGCGCAAGGACCTGGTTCGTGAAGCTGTTGGAAATCACGAAGCTCGGGTGCCCGGTGGCGCAGCCGAGGTTGACCAGGCGCCCCTCAGCCAGGAGGATTATGCCGCGGCCGCCCGGGAAAGTCACCTTGTCCACCTGCGGCTTGATGTTTGTCCACCTGTATTTCCGGAGCGAAGCGACCTGTATTTCCGCGTCGAAATGACCGATGTTGCACACGATGGCCATGTGCTTCATCCTGCGCATGTGCGCCCCGGTTATCACGTCGCAGCAGCCGGTGGCCGTGATGAACATGTCGCCGATCGGCGCCGCCTCGTCCATGGTCAGCACCTCGTAGCCCTCCATGGCGGCCTGTAGCGCGCAGATCGGGTCCACTTCCGTCACGATCACGCGGGCGCCCTGGCCCCGGAGCGACTGGCAGCAGCCCTTTCCCACGTCGCCGTACCCGGCGACAACCGCGACCTTCCCGGCGAGCATCACGTCCGTGGCGCGCATGATGCCGTCCACGAGCGAATGACGGCAGCCGTAGAGGTTGTCGAACTTCGACTTCGTGACCGAATCGTTCACGTTGAACGCCGGGAACAGGAGCCGCTTTTCCTCGTGCATCTTGTAAAGGCGGTGCACGCCCGTCGTTGTCTCCTCCGAGACGCCGATCAGGGACGGCACGATCCGGCTGAAGCGCCTGGGATCGCGCCGGAGCGCTTTCTTGAGCTGCGCGTAGAGCAGCCGCTCGTCCTCGCTGTCCGCCTTGCGGTCCAGCACGGAAGCGCAGGTCTCCGCCTCGTGTCCGATGTGGACGAACATGGTGGCGTCGCCGCCGTCGTCCACTATGCTTGTCGGCCCGCGGCCCCCGCCCCAGTCAAGTGAGCGGTCGAGGTAATCCCAGTACTCCTCCAGCGTCTCGCCCTTGTAGGCGAAAACCGGGGTTCCGGTCGCCGCAATGGCGGCCGCGGCATGGTCCTGCGTCGAGAACACGTTGCAGCTGGCCCAGCGCACGCGGGCGCCAAGCGCCTGCAGGGTCTCTATCAGCACCGCGGTCTGGATGGTCATGTGCAGCGAGCCGGTTATCCGCGCGCCCTTGAGCGGCTTCCGGGGCCCGTATTCCTTTCGAACCGCCATGAGGCCGGGCATTTCCACCTCGGCCATCTCGATTTCCTTGCGGCCCCAGCCCGCGAGCCCGGGATCGGCGACGGCGCAGCCTGCGCCGGACCTGAGAGTTTTCCTAGACATGCGCCACCGCCTTCTTCAGCTCGGACGCCTTGTTGGTCTTCTCCCACGTGAACACATCCAGGTCCTCGCAGCGCCCGAAGTGGCCGAAGCTGGACGTGTTCAGGTAAATCGGGCGGAGCAGGTCAAGGTACTTGATGATCTGCGCCGGCTTCAGCTCGAACACCCTGCGTATCGCCTTTTCGAGCTTTTCATCGGGCACGGTTCCGGTGCCGAACGTTTGGACCATGATGGAGACAGGTTCGGGATAGCCGATCGCGTAGGCGACCTGCACCTCGCAGCGCCTGGCCAGGCCGGCGGCCACGACGTTCTTCGCGATGTGGCGCATCATGTACGCGGCCGAGCGGTCGACCTTCGAGGGGTCCTTCCCCGAAAACGCGCCGCCGCCGTGCCGGCCCATGCCGCCGTAGGTGTCCACAATGATCTTCCGGCCAGTCACGCCGGTGTCGCCCTGGGGCCCGCCGATGACAAAGCGGCCGGTCGGATTTATCAGGTACGACGTGTCCTTCTTAAGCCACTTCGCCGGAATTTCCCTGCGGATGACCTCCTCGATCACGCCCTCGCGCAGGGCCTTGTACTTGACGTCCGGCGTGTGCTGGGTGGACACGACCACGGCGCTCACGTACTTCGGCCTGTCGTTTTCGTACACCACCGACACCTGGGACTTGCCGTCCGGCCTCAGGAAAGGCAGGCGTCCCTTGCGGCGCGCGCGGCTCAGCGCGCGGGTCAGGCGGTGGGCAAACTCGATGGGCATGGGCATCAGTTCGCGCGTCTCGTCGCAAGCGTAGCCGAACATCATGCCCTGGTCGCCCGCACCCTGCTCCTTGAACAGGCCGGCGCCGGCCGTCACGCCCTGTGAGATATCGGGCGACTGCCTGTTCACCGCGACCAGGACGGCGCACGAGTTGGCGTCGAACCCCATTTCGGAGCTGACGTATCCGACGTCGCGAACGCGTTCCCGCGCGACATCGGCGTAGTTCACCAAGGCCTTGCTGGTGATTTCGCCGGCCACGACCACCATGCCGGTCGCGACCAGGGTTTCGCAGGCCACGCGGCTGCGCGGGTCCTGCGCAAGGTTGGCGTCGAGGATGGCGTCGGAAATGCCGTCGGCGATCTTGTCTGGATGCCCCTCGGTCACGGACTCCGATGTGAAAACGAACGAATTGCTTGACATAACTGACCTTTCCTTCCGCTTGTCTTGTGTTTTATTGTCTTTGAATGCGGCGGCGCCTAGACCACAAGCTCCAGAATCTCGGGCGCCACCTTTCTTGCCAGTTCACGTGACATTTCCTGCACGTCCATTGCCGACTGCGAATAGAGCGCGGCATCCGCGATGTCGCGCGCCTCGGAATAGGTGATGCTCCGGATGGCATCCTTGACGACCGGGAGCACCGCGGGGCTTACGCTGAGCTCGTCCAGGCCGAGCCCTACCAGGAGCGGAGTCATGAGCGGATCGCCCCCCACCCCGCCGCACAGCCCGGTCCAGATGCCGAAGCGGTGCCCCGCGTCAGCCGTGTGCTTGATGAGGCGGAGGATTGCCGGGTGCGTCGGCTCATAGAGGTATGCGACGCGCTCATTGCCCCGGTCAATGGCCAGGGTGTACTGGATAAGATCGTTGGTGCCGAGGCTGAAGAAGCTGACGTGCGGCGCGATGAGGTCGGCTATCATCGCGGCGGAAGGCACCTCGATCATGGCGCCGACCTCGATATGGGGGTTAAAGGGATAGCCTCGCTCGAAGAGCTCCTTCTTCGCCTGGTCCAGGATCGCGTTGGCCCGCACGATCTCGTCAACGTTGCTTATCATGGGGTACATGATCTTGGCGTTCCCGAATGCGCTCGCGCGTAGAATCGCCCTGAGCTGGGTCTTGAACAGGTCTGGCTGGGCCAGGCAGAAGCGGATCGCGCGCCAGCCCATGAAGGGGTTGGACTCGTTCAGGGCCCCGTCAAGATTAGGCAGGAACTTGTCGCCGCCCAGGTCGAGCGTGCGGATGATCGTTGGCGCAGGGGTCAGGCGCGAAACAACATCCCTGTAGGCCTGGAACTGCTCGTCTTCGGAAGGCAGGTCCTGCCTGGACATGAAGAAATACTCGGTTCTGAACAGGCCGACGCCATCTGCGCCGGAAGAGAGCGCCTGGTCGACATCCTGCGGCATTTCGATGTTGGCCGCCAGGAAGATGCGGCAGCCGTCCCTGGTATCCGAGGGCTGGTCCTTGAGCTCGCGGAGGCTGATCTCGACGCTGCGCCGGGATGCGGCGATGCGGTCGTACTGCCCGAGCAGCTCCGCCGAAGGCCGGAGAATGGCGTGCCCCTTGTTGCCGTCGAGGAGGATTTCGTCCCCGCTCGCGACGGCAGCGCTGAAGTTGTGCAGCCCGACCACGGCGGGAATGCCCATTTTCCCGGCCAGAATGGCCACGTGGCACGTGGGACTGCCGAGGTCCATGGCAATGCCCAGGACCTTGGTCTTGTCGATGAGCACTATTTCGGACGGCGGCAGGTCATCCGCCACCAGGATCGCGGGTTCGGCAAGCGGCTTTTCCGCCGCGCCCCTGACGCCGCCGAGATTCCGCAGGATGCGCCGCGCAACGTCGTTCACATCCGCCACGCGCTCGCGGAGATAGTCGTCCTGGACTTTCGAGAGGGACTGGACGAATTCATGCGCCACGGTGGAGAGCACGTACTCGACGTTCTTCATCCGGTTTTCCACGCCGAAGATCACGCGGTCGATGAAAGGCCGGTCGTCGAGGATCATCAGGTGCGCGTCGAATATGCCGGCCACGGCGGGGTCGCTGCTCTTCTGGATTTCCCGCAGCTGGCTGCGCGTGGCGATCATGGCGGACTCGAACCTGGCGATTTCCCTGGGCACGTCTTCTACCGCGATGTCGCGCTCGACGATCTTGTGGTCCTCGTGCCGCCTGCAGAACGCGCGCCCCACGGCGACGCCGGCGCAGACGCCGATGCCCAGGAACAGGGCCCCGGCGCCGGCCGCGTTCGCTTCATCCGCCTGGTTGACCTTGTCTTCCACCCTCATTCCTCGTAGAACTTGTGCTCGATCAGCTTCTGGACTTCGTCGACAGCCTGCTCGGCGTCGGCTCCCTCGGCAACCACGCGTATGACAACACCGAAATATGCTTCCAGCGTCATCAGTCCCATGATGCTTTTTCCCGAAACCCTGACATTGCCCTTCTCGACGGTGACGTCGGCCTTGAACCTCGAAAGGGTCTTGACGAGAAGCGCGGCCGGGCGGGCGTGGATTCCGTACTGGTTCAGAATCTTGAATTCGCGCGTAAACCTTGCCTTGCTGTTCTTTTTCTCGCTCACTTTGCCGGGGCCCCCTTCGACATTTTCGCCATGAGTTTCTCGTCAAGCTCCTTTGCCGCGTCATGGCCGAGTTTCTTCAGCTTTTCGTTGAGCGCGGCCGCCTGGATGATGTTGGCCAGTTCGCGCCCGGGCGCAACCGGAATGATCATGCGCGGCACTTTCACCCCGAGCAGGTCACTGGCCAACGGATCGAGGCCGATGCCTCCGTTCTCAACCTCGCCCATCTCCCGGAGCGTCACGATCAGGTCCAGGGCCTTCTCATCCCGCACGGAAGCGACGCCGAAAAGGCTCGGAATGTGGACTATGCCAACCCCCCTTATTTCGATGTGGTACCGGGTCGAAGGCAGGGCGCTCCCGATGACGACGTGCCGGTCGGACAGCCGCAAGAGCACCAGGTCGTCGGCAACGAGGCTGTGCCCGCGCTCTACAAGGGAGAGAGCCGCCTCGCTCTTTCCGATGCACGGCTTGCCCTCGATCAAAACGCCGACTCCGAGGATGTCCACCATGGTGCCCTGCCTGGTGATCCGGGGCGCCGCAAGGCGTTCCATGGCAATGGTGGCGGAGTTGATGAAATGCCCGGTCACCAGGGGCGACCGCAGAATGGGGATGTTGAACTCGCGAGCAAGGTCCGATATTTCCGGAAGAACACGCCGGTTCCTTGTGATTACCACGCACGGGATTCGCTCACCGAAAAGGCGGCGCAGGCAGTCCTTGCGCCGCGCCGGCGGCAGGTTCAACAGGTATTCGTTTTCAGCCATGCCGAGCACCTGGATGCGGCGGAACGCAAAATGCCTGAAGAATCCGGCCAGTGCAAGCCCGGGGCGGTTGATTGCCGGCTCGTGAATGACCCGGCCGAGGCCTTTTTCCCCGCCGACAAGCTCGAGGGGCAGCTTGTCGCGGCCGTCTTCGAAGAACTGCCTGACTGTCACGCCCGAAATCTTCACGTCAATCCCCGGTATTATCGGACAGGTCGCGCTCGAAATCAGAGAGCTTGACCCGCTTCTTCGCAGGCTTGTGGTCCACGACCTTCTCCCTGCTGCGCTTGAGCTGGCGGTCCAGCTTGTCAACAGCCTTGTCAACCGACTTGTACATGTCGTCGCTGGATTCCGATGCCTCTATCTTGAGATGGCGCTTGGCCTGGACCACGACCTCCACGATGTGGTTGAACCGCTGGATGTCCAGTATCGCGTGTGCGCTCTCGACCTCGCGGTGGTTTTCCAGGACAGAGGAGAGTTTACGCGTGACATAATCCTTGATCGCGCTGGAAATATCCAGGTGCCGGCAGGTGATTATGACGTTCATTTCAGGGACGATCCTCCTCGATGGGTTTTGACTCCAGTGGACGCGGCCTTTCACATCCGGAATTTCGGGCCCAGGTACAGCTCCCGGCTCAACGGGTCGTCGATCAGGAACTGGCTGGTCCCCTCTCTGAGCACCCTGCCCTCGCAGATCAGATAGGCCCGGTCAACGATGCTCAGCGTCTCCCGCACATTGTGGTCGGTGATCAAAATGCCCAGTCCTCTTGAGCGCAGTTCCCGGATGATCTCCTGAACGTCGTGGACCGCCAGGGGATCCACGCCGCTGAACGGCTCGTCGAGAAGCAGGGCGGACGGGCTGGTCACCAGCGCGCGGGTGATTTCCAGGCGCCGCCGTTCCCCGCCGCTCAGCGTGAAAGCGGGCTGCCCTGCAAGGTGCTGAATCCTCAATTCATTGAGCAGAAAGTCAAGACGTTTTTTCCGCTCGGCCCGGCCCATCGGCAGCATTTCCAGGATGGCCATCACGTTCTGCTCAACGGTGAGCCCCCGGAAAATGGATGGTTCCTGCGAAAGGAAGCCCATGCCGAGCCGCGCGCGCATATGCATGGGCACGCGCGTGACGTCCCTGCCCTTGAACCGGACCGCGCCTTCGTTCGCGCGCACCAGTCCCACTGTCATGTAAAATGTCGTGGTCTTGCCCGCCCCGTTGGGCCCGAGCAGGCCCACCACCTCGCCTTCCCGGACGCGGATGGAAACGCCGTCCACCACCTTCCGGCGGTGGTATATCTTGACCAGCCCATCGGTCTCTATAAGATCGGAACTTGCCACGCGCGCTTCTCCTAGAAAGGACTCAACTTGCCGCGCTGCTCCCGGTCCGGGTACATGATCAGCGTTGCGTTGGGCTCGCATACGATCCTGCTGGTATTGGGGGAAAACTTTATGATGTCCGCCTTGAGGATGTTTTTCCCGTCCTGAATGCGCGGCGAGCCGGTCAACACCACCTGCCCGTCCGCCACGCTGTAGACGGCCTCGGCGCCGGTGCCCACCCTCTCGCCCTGGGTGATTGTGACCGAGCCCTGGGCCGTCACAGTCTGGATTTGGTTGTCCTCCGAGAACCGGACCCGGAGCGTATCCGAGCTGATGGTCACCTCGGGATCGACAACCACGACATTGCCCTCGAAAATCGCCTCGCGGAGTTCAGGCTCGTAAGTCAGGCGCCGGGAGGTGATCATGGTGCTGTTGGTTCCGCCTTCCTTGATCCACGATGCCGTCGCCCTGTCAACCGCGTCGTTCGAGCCGTCCGCCCATGCCCCGGCGCCGGCAAGGGCAAGGCAAGCGGCAAACAAGCATTTCCGGATACTCATGGTGTTTCAGACTCCTTAATGACCTGGTCTTTCAGCCGCGAAAGCACGATCTTCGCATTGCTGCTGATTTTCATCTGCCTGTCCTTGAGCCTGCAGCGAAAGCCCACGCCCGAAATCAGTATGTCCTCGCGCTCGACCAGGACCCGGGAGGTCGATTCGACCACCTGTTTATCCCCGTAATAGGTGCAGCGCGGCGCGGATATGCGCATGACCGGCCTGCCTTCCTCGTAGCAGACGACCCGCACGTTGGTCACATCCATCACCCCGTTTGTGTGCATCACTGCCTGGTCCCCGCGCACGTCGGTCTTGAGCCGGCCGGCCTCGTCGTATTCCGGCAGGCGGAAATCGTTGAACACCTGGGGCGTGTCGGCCAGCTCCTGGGCGCCGGCAGGCGTCCCGGGCCACGCGAGAGCGGCCGCGCACACCAGCGCCATCGCGTGCATTTTCATGCGCATTTCCCCCTTCCGCCGCGGCGCCGAACCAGATCGTCTATGCTCTTCAAATCCTCCCACAGCGCGCCCAGGCGCGAGAGCCGGACGACGGTGTCCCTGTCCGAAAGGGCGGCCGCCGGATTCGAATGCGTTTCGAGAAACACTCCGTCGCATCCCGCGGCCGCGGCCGAGCGCGCAAGCACGGGCGCCAGCCGCGCCTGCCCGCCGCTGCGGTTGCCGGCGCCGCCGGGAAGCTGGACGCTGTGGGTCGCGTCGAAAATCACAGGATATCCCAATTCCCGCATCAAAGGCAAGCTCCGCATATCGGCAACGAGGTTGTTGTATCCGAAGCACGCGCCCCGCTCGGTGATCAGGATATCCCTTGCCCCCGCATGCTTCAGCTTGGCGATAACGTGCCGCATGTCCCACGGCGCCATGAACTGGCCTTTTTTCACGTTCACGGCTTTGCCGGAGGCGCCCAGCGCGAGGACCAGGTCCGTCTGCCGGCACAGGAACGCCGGCAACTGCAGGACGTCGGCCACCCTGGCCGCGAGCGGAACCTCCTGTTCGGAGTGGACGTCGGTCAATATCGGGACGCCGAAGCGCTCGCGCACTTCGCGCAGTATTTCGAGCCCCTTGGAAAGGCCGGGGCCGCGAAAGGACTCGTGCGAAGAGCGGTTCGCCTTGTCGTAAGACGCCTTGAAAATGAACGGGACCTTGAGGGCCCGCGCGAGCTTCGCGAGGCGGCCGGCGACCTGCAGGCACTGCCTGCGGTTTTCGATCACGCAAGGCCCGGCTATGAAAACCATCGGCCGGTCCGCTCCGATCCGGATGTCGCAAACCTTGACCGTCCTCATGCAGCCCCTCCCTCCTGCCGCCGGATGATTGCCTCGACCCGCCCGATGTCGCCGGGCTCATCCACGCCCGATCCCGCCTCCCGCGTGCGCAGCACCTTGATGCGCGCGCCCATGTGCAGCGCCCGCAGCTGCTCGAGGCATTCGGCCTTTTCCAGGAGGCATGGCGGCTCAGCCACGAGCCGGTCCAGGAACTCGCGGCGGTACAGGTAAATGCCTATGTGCCGCCAGCGCAGTGTCCCGGCGGCGCGAAAGGCCGCGTCGCGCACGAACGGGATCGGGTGCCGCGAAAAATAGACGGCCCGATCCCCGGCGCCCATGACCACCTTGCACACCGAGGGCATTGCCGCCTCGGCCTCGCCGGCGATCGGAGAGGCGGCCGTGGCCATGTCCCACCCGGGCTCCGACGCCATGACGTCCACCAGCCTGTCGATCAGCTCCGGGTCAATTAGCGGCTCATCGCCCTGGATGTTCGCCACGATCCCGTCAGGCATGCCGGACACCGCCTCGGCCACGCGGTCGGTTCCGGACGGGTGATCCGGGCGTGTCATTACTACGCGGCCGCCGGCGCGCTCGACGGCCTGGCGTATCCGCTCGTCGTCCGTGGCTACCAATATCTCCCTCAGGCGCCGGGCCATGCGGGCGCGCTCCAGGACCCGCACGATCAGGGGCTTGCCCGCGACCGGCGCAAGGCTCTTTCCCGGGAATCGCGTGGAGCCCCAGCGGGCCGGAAGCACTCCAACGGCCGTGATCGGGCTCATGGGCGCCCCCTGCTTTTCGAGGTCCGCGGAGCGCGGCGCGCCGCGGGCGCGGCCTTGAACACCAGGCTCTTCCTGGCGCCTCGGTCGCGGATGATCGAATCGAAGAACTCCATCAGCTCGGCGGCGCTGCAGCCGGCGGTGCCTATCTTTCCAACCACAACGCCCGCGGCGCAGTTCGCCAGCTCGGCGGCCTCGAAATAGCCGGCGCCGGAAGCAAGGGCGAGGACCGCGGTCGCGATGACCGTGTCGCCCGCGCCGCTGACGTCGAAAACTTCCCGCGCCCGCGTCGGGACGTGAACGGGCCGGCCGTCCCGGCAGGCCAGGAGCATTCCCTGCGCGCCCAGGGTGACCATCAGGAAGTCCGGGGTCCAGCTTTCGATCAGCGCGCCGGCCATCTGAAGGAGCGGCTTGTCCTTCATCGGATCGGCCGCGGGCGGAGACTCGGCCATATGCGCGAGCGCGAAGGCCTCCTTCCTGTTGGGCGTGGCCACCGTTATTCCGTCGAACCGCAGATGAATGTTGTCCTTCGGATCCAGTCCGACAGGCACGCCCCTGTGCCGGGCCTCGGAGAGCACCGCGTCAACAATGGCCTGGTTGACCAGGCCCTTGCCGTAATCCTCAATGATCACGCCCGTGCAGCGGCGGACCTGGCGGACCGCGCGGTCGCACAACTCCGAGAGGGTATTCGCCGAAATCGAGGGCCGCGCGTCCCAGTCCACCCGCACCACCTGCTGGCGCTCGGCCATGATGCGCGTCTTGACGGTCGTGAGCACGCCCTTGGCCCGAATCACCGCGGACGTGTTCACGCCGCAGCCGGAAAGAGCCTTCAGCAGGCCGCTGCCAGCGTCATCGCAGCCCACAAGGCCGCAGAGCATCGCGCGGGCGCCGAGCGTCCTGATGTTCCTGGCCACGTTCGCCGCGCCGCCCGGCATGTTGCGCTCGTCCCTGACGAGCACCACCGGCACAGGCGCCTCCGGCGAAATCCGGCTCACGGACCCGTAAATGTAGCGGTCCAGCATCAAGTCGCCCAGCACCAGTATCCGCTGCCCGGCAAAGCGCCCGGCAATCCTGCGTGCCCGGTCAATCCTTGTCGTCATTTTCGGCATCTTCCTTTTCCCGGGCCTTGTCATAGTCCTTAAAATCGTCCGGCTTGACCCAGAAATCCGAGCCCGGCCCCTCGACGCGCTTCAGGTACGCATTCACCCGCGCGACGGGCACGGCGACCGTCGCCTTGGTGCAAAGCCGTCGCGAGTCATCGGAAACCCACATGAAAGCGCGCCCGGTCCGCACGAACAGGCCGTTGAACTTGGACACCGGCTCCAGCTTGAGGCTGCGGACCCATCCGTAATTCGAAAGAAAGAACCGCTCCATTTTCAGCGTCTGCACGTCCAGTTCGTATATCTTCTCGTCGGCCATGACTTGGAACAAGTAGTTTGTCCCCGGCTCGAATTTTTTCGACCGGGCGTAAAACATGAAGGACAGTATGTCCCGCGTGTCCGCCTCGATCTTGAAATCCTCGGTCTTGTCCTTCAGCAGGTGCTTCCAGGTCGCGGTTCTTTTCGCATGGTTGAACTCGGTCACCTCGTGCAGCCTGTATCTGCCCTCGCTCGCGTTGCGCATGAAGCGCAGCGGCAGGAAGGTCTCGGGCACCACTATGCTCTCGACAAAATCGTTTACCGGGTAAATCACGTCCATCACCGCGGTCGTTCGGATCGTGAGCCGAATGGCAATAAGGTCCCTGTCATTCTCGCGAATCCACTCGGTCCATACGACGGCATTGCCGACCAGCAGCACGCCCCAGTTGATCTTGTAGAACAGCTTCTCGCCAACCGGGAACCACAGGTCGGGCTTTTCCGGGCGCGCCGGCCCGGCCGCCAGCCAGAAGGCCAGCGCAATCCAGAATGTTCTTCGAAGTCTGCCCATGCCATCCTCGCTAATTGGATAGTTCGCCGGCGCGCGCGCAAGCGGCGCGCATGGCCTCGATCACCAGGCTGTCCAGGCGCTCCTGCTCCATCACCTGCAGCGCTGCCGCAGTAGTGCCGCCCTTGGAGGTCACCCGCCGCCGCAATTCAGAGGGCGGCAGATTCGTTGCGGCCATCATCCTGCCCGCGCCCTCCACGGTCGCTGCAGCAAGCTGCCGGGCAATTTCCGGGTCCATGCCCATGTCCGTTCCGGCCCGTATCATGGCCTCAGCCAGGAAGAAAACGTATGCTGGCCCGCTTCCGCTCAGCGCGGTGACGGCGTCCATGAGCCGCTCCCCTACCCGGACCACCACCCCGACCGCCCGGAACAGGGCCCCCGCGGCTTCGGCGTCGGCCTCGTTCGCGCTCCGGCCCAGGCACAGCGCCGCCGCGCCGCGGCCGACCAGCGCGGGCATATTGGGCATCACGCGGACCACGGCGGCGCCGGGCCGGAACAGCGCCTCAATGCGCGCTGTCGTAACGCCGGCAGCAATGCTCACGACCAGCGCGTCCGGCGGGACGCTGTCGCGCACTTGTCCGGCGGCCAGGGCAAAGACCTGCGGCTTCACGGACATCACCACGATTCCGGCGCCCTTGGCCGCCCGCGAGTTGTCGTCAAGCGCCTCCACGCCAAAGGTGTCCCGGAAATGCCGCAGCCTGTCCGCGGCCACGTCCGCGACCGCAATGTCGGCCGGCCGCCTCAGGCCGGCCGCGAGTATGCCGCCGACAAGGGCTTCCGCCATATTGCCCGCCCCTATGAACACGAGCCTGTCAGGCCTGTCCGGAGCCCGCGTCATGCCGCGCTCCTCGGCCCGAAAAGGGCCATTCCGAGGCGCACCCAGGTGGCGCCCTCCTCGATTGCGACCTCGAAATCACCCGACATCCCCATTGACAGTTCGTCCAGTCCGTGCCCTGTGCCGCGGCGCCATTCATCGCGCAGCGTCCGAAGCTTTGCGAAATGAGGCCGCGCTTTCTCGGGATCGTCCGCGGGCGGGGGAATCGTCATCAGCCCGGCGATTTGAACGCGGTGCAGGCGGTTGGCCTCATCCAGCACCGCGGGCACGGCTTCCGGCGCAAGCCCGAACTTGCTGGATTCTCCCGAAACGTTGACCTCCAGAAGCACCGGCATCACCCGCCCCGCGGCCGACGCGGCCTCGTCAATGGCCTCAAGGAGCCTGAGCGAATCCACGGAATGAATCATCTGGAACAAGCGCGCAGCGTCCCTGGCCTTGTTCGTCTGCAAGTGCCCTATCATGTGCCAGACGGCATGGCCCGGGCACATCGATATCTTCACCTTCGCCTCCTGCACCCGGCTCTCGCCGAACACTGTCACGCCCGCTGCCAGCGCCTCGCGCACTCGCTCCGGCGGCTGCTTCTTGGTCACCGCAAGCAATCGCACGGAATCCGCCGCGCGGCCCGAGCGCGCGCAGGCGGCGCGAATCCGCTCCATTGTTTGAGCCACGCGTTCTGAGATGCTTTCGCCCATGTCCGCCAACTTCCCGGGGAATACCGCGCAATGCGGCCGAAAAACCGGGTGTCCAAAACAAGGCGCGACCGGTCCACCCCAACCTGTCGCGCATAACCGTTTAAATTAGCACAAGCCCCCGCATCGTCAAGCGCCAACGGAAGGGCCGCGCGCGATATTTTCGGCTTTCTCAATGCACTCCCGGCGTGCTATTATGATTTTTTCAATAAAAGCCGGGGTCCTGCGATAATAAGGAGAACCCAAACAATGAAAGTCATAGGCATCGTCGGGAGCCCCCGAAAGGGAGGCAACACCGAAACACTGGTCAGCCACATCCTGTCCGGCGCGAAGGACCGCGGGGCCGAGATCAAACTTTTCCATCTTTCCACGATGGCGATCGGGGGCTGCGATTCCTGCGGGCATTGCCGCAGCAATCCGCAATGCAAGCGCAAGGACGACATGCAGACGCTCTATTCGGAGATCAAGAACGCGAACGGGCTGGTGATCGGGTCGCCGGTCTACATGTGGCAGATGTCCGCCCAGACGAAGCTCTTCATTGACCGGCTTCTTGCCTTTCTGAACAAGGATTTTTCGTCGCGCCTGGCCCGGCGCACGAAGCTGATTCTCGCGTTCACGCAGGGGCAGGGCGATGTGAAAGCCTTCAAAGCTTACTTCGACCAGACGGCGGCAATGATGGGCTTTCTGGGATTCAATGTTCTGGAAACCATCGTGGCGGGCGGAACCCTCGCGAAAAAGGACATCGCCCGCCAGGCCGCGCTCCTGAAAACGGCCCGGGCGTCAGGCGCGAAGCTCGCCGAATAAGCGGGTCACGCGCATCCCGGCCCCAGGGTCAACTCGCTTCCATCGAGCGTCACGGGAATGCGAAAGACCCTGTCCGCCACCGGCCACGCGCCGAGCGGCGCGCCAAGGGGCGCCCAGCCGGCAGGGCCTCGAATGAAGAGGTTTCCCCGGCGCCCGGCGGATGACAGCCTGATTTTCAGGCATCCGCCGCACAGCTCGCTGCGCTCGACCTCGATGCCGCCCATCGAGATATGAATGTCGCTGCCGACGAGCATGGGCTGGTCCGACGCCTCGGCCAGGCGGAACACCCGGCAGTCATGCGGCGCCAGCGCCTCGGCGCGCAGGGTCCCCCGGACAATTCCAAGGTAGCGGCAATTCCAGAAATCGAAAAGACAGTACTCCTTTTCCGCTGAAAGCCCGATCTCCGACAGGGGCAGGGCGTAGTCGCGGGAGCGCGCAGGGTAATCCGGGTTGAGCACGCAGACAACCTTCCACGATTCCGTCGCGTGCCCGGAATCCAGCGCGTAGAAGGAAGGAATGTCTTTCCGGAAGAAATCCACCGGCTCGGCCGCGCGCCGGTAATGCGGCAGAATCTTCTCCAGCAGCTCGACGCGTTCCGTCCGGAGGCGCGGCATGCAATCTCCCAGCATCACCAGTCCGTTGCCCAGCCCGACAACGGAAGCCCAGGTTCTCGCCTCTTCGTAAGTGAGTTCGGAATTGCAGCCCTCCTGCCGCACGACCAGGTAGTCGGGGTCGTTCACCCAGGCCTTCTTGTGAAAATGAAAGTGGTTCATTGCGGCAGCAATGCTGCGCAGGACTTCGCCTGGGCCGTTGAACCGGTCCCGCTCCCCGTGATGCTTGGCGATTTTCGAGGCATCCCAGCGCCCGCCCACGTCCTCCCCGATCCGCATGCCGTCGCACAAGCCGACGGACGCCAGCGGCGCGCACGAGTTCAGCAGGAAGGCGCCGCGCGCCATGCCGGAGCGGAAGGCTGCGAGGCCCGCGCGCGCCGCGGCGCCCGGCGTCATGGCGGGGTTCCGCAGCCGCCCGAGGCCGGACATCACCTGGCCATTGGCGCCGTCCACCTTGACATATCCGAACCCGAATTCGATGGTGACACGGCGGGCGAGGTCCCGAAGCCAGTCCAGGACCGCGGGAATCGAGCAGTCCAGGCCATAAACCCTTGGAACGGCGTAGCCGCGCAACTCCAGCGGCTCTCCACCGGCGCTGCGTATGACCCAGTCCGGGTGAGCCTTGCAGACTTCGCTGTCCGGGGCGGCCAGGAAAGGGCACATCCAGATTCCCGGAATATAGCCGTGCGAAGATATTTCCCCGGCGAGCCATTTGAGACCGTGCGGGAACTTGTCGTTCGCATCCAGCCAGTCGCCTTCGCGCCGCGCGAAGCCGGCGTCAAGCTGGATGTATCGCACGGGCAGCGTGCCGGCCCGCGCGTCCAGCCATTGCATGTTCTCAAGGATGTCCTGCTCGGTGATGGCGGACTGGTAATAATCCCAGGTAGCCCACCCGACGATGTCCCGGAACTCCAGTGGCGGCCTGGCGCCGGCGGCGAGCCTCTTCACATACCCGGCCAGCGCGGCCTTCGGCGCGTCGGCCGTGTTCACGTAAAGCGGCCCCGTGTTCAGCGATTCGCCCGGAGCCAGCGGCGCGCCCGAAAAATCGCACACTGCCGCAAGACGCTCGAAAGAAAAGCCGCTTTCGTTGAGCTTGAGGACAATTCTGCCGCCAGGCCCGCCGGGCTCCAGGAAACCCAGGAGCGCGTAGCGGCCGCCCTTGCGGCTGCCGATCAGCGCGAAGTCAGCCGAGCCATAGTCGAGCTTGCGAGCGTCATGGCAGGGATTGCACAAGTCCTTTACGCCGGGGCCGGACGGCGAAGAGAGCATGGTCCAAGAGTTTCCGCCGCCGCCCGGCGCAAACGAGCCGCCGCGCCGCGCTGACACGTCAAGCGCCGCGGCCTCGCCGACCCGTACGGTTTCCCGGCCTATGTTCCTGACGCCGAGCGAAAGGACGGCAATGCCGCCGCCCGATTCCAGCACACGGGGCTCAAGCCTGATTGACTCGTCCCCGTTGCCGCCCCAGACCTTGCGCTCATTTCCGTTTGCGTCAACGTAGGCCGCGGAATGGCCGGCGCCCAGTATCACATTGCCGATGTTCATCCAGCTCTTTCCTCCATGAATCTTGACAATGAAGCGCGCATCTTATTCCTTCGCGGCTGCTTGCCGGGCGGGCAGGACAAGGCGCTCGCCGGGCGCGCAGACAAAGGTCCGAAGCCCGGGATACTTGACTCGCATGTAGTCGGCGAACGCAGCGGGATCGCCGGTGTTCGCCGCAAACATGCCGTAGTGCCCCGGAACGGTCAGGCGCGGCTGAAGCGACCCGGCCAGGTCGGCCGCCTCCTGGTAGGTCATGTTGCCTATGCAGTTTGCGGCGTACCGCGCCGCGTCGCGGCCGTTGATGGGCAGTATGGCCAAATCGAACGTCCAGCGCTTGAGCCTGGCCTGCATCCCCTCATAGATGCAGGAATCGCCCGCATGATACAGGACTGCGCCGGCGCCTTCGACAATGTAGCCCAGGTATGGATATCGGCCCGTCGCGGAATCACGGTCCAGGAACTCGTGCGCGGCCGGCACAGCGCTGATCTTCAAGCCCGAGTGACTTGCGGCCATTCCGTCGTCCATGCCGATGAAGCGTTCTGCCGGAATGCCCAGCTCGGCGCTGAGCTTTTCGCGGAGCAGCCCGGGCACGACAAAGCGCGCTTGCGGCGAGGCACTGGCCAGCGCCGGCCAGGCCGGGCGGTCTATGTGATCGGCGTGGTCGTGCGTTCCAAGGACCAGGTCGGCGTTGGTGATGTCCCGGGGCGACAGCAGGGACGGAGCCAGGCGGCCCTTCATGTCCGTCAGGAACGGGTCCAGGTAGAT
>JAAZAB010000262.1 GCA_012514555.1 Lentisphaerota bacterium | reverse complement strand
GGAGGGCGGACGGCCTCGGCCGCCGATCGCCTTGAACATCCGCCTGGGCGGACGGCCTCGGCCGCCGAAATAAATAGAATTCAGAAGTCCCTGTTCATCCGGGTCCGCATCCAGGCCCACATGACGGCATGGTGTTTCTTGTAGGAGAACATGCCGCCGTGCCCGCTTTCCGCGCAGTTGAGGATGTATTTTTCGCAGGGCAGGACGTTGTAGGCGGCATATACCGAGCTTGGATAACAGGAGTTGTCTATGAAGCCCACGGTCACCATGACCGGGCATGGGATGCGCCTCGCGAAATTGGCCGCGTCGTAGTAGGAAAGCGTGCGCAGGTGGCGGTCCATTTCAGGAAGATGCAGAGGCGGGGGGTGCCGCCCGATGAGGCTGCCGCCCACGTCCGCCATGGCGGGAATGTGGAACATGGCGGCGGTGAAGCGCCCGCCCGCGAGCGCCACCTGGTTGAAGCCCATGAAGCCGCCCTGGCTTCCGCCGTAGTAGAGAAAGTGCGCCCGGTCCACGTCTTCGCGCTCATACAGCCACTTCATCGCCCTGTGAATGCCGACGGCTGCGCGGTGGAAGTAATATGTTCCGGGGCTTTCGATACCCTGCAGGAAGTAATGCCGATCCCCGGTCAGATTCCTGTAGGCCGCGCTGCACTCCTCCTTGTTCATGCCGATGTCGTAGGCGTGCACGTTCACGTTGAAGCAGATGTAGTTGCGCGGCGTGACGGTGAACGCGAACTCATTCGGCTCCCGAATGGAGGGGCCTGCGCTGGGCACCTCAAAGACCGCCGGGAACGGAGGCGCCCCGTATTTCGCCGTGGGAACGGTGAGCACGCCAAAGACCCGGCTTTCTTCGATGGCGGCGAATGAGACCCGGAAGGCGTTGTACTCCGCTGTGGAAAACTCCGGGGCGGGCTCGCATTGGACATCGTCCGGAACAGAGTCGAGCCGGGCCAGAGCGCCCTGCCAGAAAGCGTCGAAGTCTTCGGGCTCCGGGAGAACGGGCAGAATGCGCTCCGGCTCAAAGGCCGCCGCGCACTCGTGCGTCAATGTTTCCGGGCCCGCCTGCATGGTCGCGCGGCAGCGGAGGAACCCGGGCTCCGGGAGCGCGCCCTCGATGCGCAGCGGGCGGGCGGCCGCGGCCGGCGCTGTTTTTTCAAGAAGCATGGCCTGCGTATCGCTCGTCAGATGGACGGTCACGGCCAGGTCCGGGGGCAGCGGGACATCCGACGAAACGGAAACCTCGAAGGCGGCCTGTTCGCCGATCCGGTACATTTGCGAGCCCCGCGCGCAGGCGGCAATGAGTTTCATGGCGTGCGTTTACCTCCGTGTTTCATGCCGGTCCGGCCTTGCGCTCACGGCAAAATCCTGACCTCCGGGAGCGGAACATCATCCGGCAAATAATGCTCGATCGGAACTTCCTCTCCGGCCGACAGGACGCGCAGGCGAATACCCCATGCGTTTCCGGAATTGCCGCCAAAGGCGACCAGAACTTCATGCTCGCCCGCGCCCGCCTCGAATTCGGGGCGCGCCTCGATCTCGCAAGGGCCGGTGCCCCGGGGGAATTGAAAAAGGGTCCGGCCGTCCAGCCATGCCTTGACCGGGCCGTCGTAGCCAAGGTCGGCGCAAACCCGGGCCCGGGCTTCGGACTGAAAGCGCGCGGCCATGAAGACGGCCGAGCCAGCCTTGGCGCCTTTCATCAGATCCAGGTTAAGGGCGGCGAAATCCCCGCGAATCCGGCGCGGCGCCATCCGCAGGGCGGCAATGTCCCGGGGATATTCCAGGGATTCGAACGCGCCGCTGAGCGGCAGCGCGGGGCTCACGCGCCAGTCCTGGACATGGCGCGTCAGCCTGATCGGCTGGACCCGCGCAAGGGTGATCTCGGCAACGCCGCCGCATTGAACTGGGGCGACGCCGGCCAGGGAGGGCGCCTCGCGCGCCCAGCGCTCGTCAAGGACAAGCTCTATGCAGCCGTTGGAATCGGGCAGAGCAGTTGTGCCGTCGAGATACGTCACCGCAGCCGGGGTCCCCGGCGGAACGCGGACGCGCGCTTTCAGCCGGCAATCCGGGGCAGCGCGCCAGAGATAAGTCCTGACCTCCTCCTCCATGCGCATGGTCCGCCCGGCGAGCAGCCCGCTCACGGTAAAGTCAACGGTCCCTGCCGGCTTCTTATCCCCGGACAAACGCAGATGCCATTCAGATTCGCCGGCAGGCACGTTTTCGAGCGCGAAGATTCCATTGAAATTCCCCGACCACCCGTCGCGCACCGGAATCCACCGGGCATTTTCCGACAAGCAATCAGCCGCAATCTCAGCCTTCGAATCCAGCGGTATGCGCCACAGCGCCAGGGGCAGCGTATTGATCCCCGAGCAGGAACGAACGCGCGCGGTAACGCGCAAGCCGCCGGGCTCGGGACCGGCAAACACCTCGGCCTTCACTCCGCGCAGGTCGGCCTGGCGCGGCACGCAAGCCTCCGGGTTGACCGTGGCGGCAATCGTCTCGGGAGTGATGAGCCCGAACTGGTCCCGCAGTTCTTCCCGGCCGTCCCATTCCGGATTATCCCACGGAACCGTGTGGTCCCACAGGAATTGCGGCAGAATCTCCCCATCCTTGTGCAGGCTGTGGAACCGGCTGTTCACGATTTCGATCCTGTCCGGCACCCGGTCCGGCTTGCTCCAGCCCCGCATGCCGGCCATGTAATCGGGCTGGAAATAGACATGCTCCGGCTGCCCCGCGTAG
>JAAZAB010000261.1 GCA_012514555.1 Lentisphaerota bacterium | reverse complement strand
TCGTTATCCGCAAGGCTCTTGAAAAAGGCGGCTGCTTTTTCCGGCCCCCACAGGGCGAAGAGGCACGCCGCGTGGGCAGCCGTTGTGCCGAACAGCGGCGTGGCCATGGCGCAGCGCCCGCGCCACTATCTCGGCCATCTCCCCGCCCATCCCTGCGCACCCGTTTTTTGGCACGCCGGAGCGCTAATCCGCGCGCTCCAGGCGGAATTCCCGGACCAGCACTACCCCCGCCTGGCCCAGGCGTTTCCAGCGCAACGAATGGATGCCGGGCGGCAATTCCAAGTCGAAGGTCCTGCCGGAAAGCTGTCCGGCCGCGAAAACCAGCGGCGGCCTGTCTCCTATCCGAACCCGCTGGTCGCCGCCTATGGCCGCCGCGACGACCTCGCCCCGCATTCTCAGCGGGACCGGACGAAGGTTGTGGAGGGTTATCGTGGCTTCGCTTTCCAGCACGCGGTAATCCGTAAAATCGCCCTGTTGCCACGGCTTGAACAGCCGCCAGCCCGCGCCGAAAAACCACACGGCGTCTTGTCCCGCAGCCCTCGCCCGTGCCACGACGTCCTCATGCGTGTCGTAGAAAACCTCCGTCTCCACGCGGTTGGTCTCGTAATAGAACGCCTCCATCGGCGCAAAGCCCGTGTCCCGCAGCCAAACCCCGGCCGCATTGGTCACCACGGTCCGGTGCGCGAACCACTTGTCCGGCCACGTCCATAGGCCGATTCGCTGCTCATGGTTGCGCGCGATGCGGATGAAGGCCTGCGCTCCGTTTCGCTCGAACAGCGCCTGGGTCGTCTTGCGCCAGTTGTATTTCACGTAGTTCTCGTACGGTTCGTCCGGCACCGTGAAACTGACCGTCATGTTCGAAGACGGATACAACGCCATCTCGTTCCAGGGTTCGAACCAACGATCCACGATGGCCACGTCTCCGATCGCGAGATTCGAATCCAGCCAAGCCCGAAGTTGCCGATAGGCGGTCGGCTTGCCTTCCAGGCGCGCGACCTGCCAAGCCGGAAACGACAACATCAGCCCCACCGTCAGCGTGCATCCAGCCATTCCCCATGCGTGGGCTTTTTCTCCGATCGCCCGGAACAACCGGTCCCAGACGCAAACGGCCCAGGTCAACAACAAGGGGGCCACGCCGGAGAAATAGACCCATTTCCCAGCCCCGCCACTGATTACGCCCACGTAGGCCAGTGTCACCGCAAATCCCAGCCAAACCGCCCACGCCAGCCAACCCATTCCGGACTCCCGCCCGGATTCAGCCAAGGCTTTGGGGCGGCGCCATATCAACCTGGCGGCGGCCAGCAGCGTCGCGGCCAGCAATCCGATTCCCACGGCGTTCGCGCCCCCAAAAAACACCGGGAGAACCCGCGGCGCCATCCAGTCGAAGGGGATGCCGATATGCGCAAGTGTCGGACTGCTGGCGATTTTGATGATCTCGCCGATGGCTCGCCAAATCCAACGGCTCATGAACAAAAGCACAAGCGCTTCCGTCGCCACCGATTTCCGGACCAAACTTCGCCGGGAAGCTCCCCGCAGGGATCGCCAGCCTGCCAGCCACAACAGCACCGCCAACGTGGCCGCCAATACCCATAGGGCCATGTGCGACAAACACGCTCCCATAGTCCAAGCCCCCCACCCCCACCATGCTTTCGTGGACGGTTCGCGCTGCCGGTCGATTTCTTCCAACATCGCCAGCGTCTGCAAAATCATGCCGGTCGAGAAAAACATGCCGACCGCATAGTAATAAGCCTCGCGCGAGTGATAGACCAGGAACGGGCAGAATCCGAGCCAAGCCGCTCCCAGCCAGGCAGCCCCGAATCCGCGCCGCCGCCACAGCCAG
>JAAZAB010000260.1 GCA_012514555.1 Lentisphaerota bacterium | reverse complement strand
TCGTTATCCGCAAGGCTCTTGAAAAAGGCGGCTGCTTTTTCCGGCCCCCACAGGGCGAAGAGGCACGCCGCGTGGGCAGCCGTTGTGCCGAACAGCGGCGTGGCCATGGCGCAGCGCCCGCGCCACTTGGGCTCGGCCATGGCCAGGATGGAGCCCGGCATCGCCTCTCCGCCCAGGAGGTTCGTGTTCACGATCAACACGCGCGCGCGCGCCGCAAACCCGGACCAGGCGCCGTCCGGGTCCCGGAACTCCGCCGGATAACGCGCGGCGACGGGCGAGCGGTACGCCTCAAGGAGGTTCTCCTTTTTCAGCCTTATGGTGTTGACAATTTCGTTGTTCCAGAACACGTCGCACCGCGGGCGGGATTTTTCCGAGCGTATCGCGTTGACCAGTTCTGCGGTATTGGTCGCCTCCGTGTCATACTTGGCCACCACCCGAATCCCATGCCTCTCCTCGAACCGCTTGAGAATCGGCTCGGAAAACTGGCGGTCCAGCGAGGTGTACACCACGACCCGGTTCGGGTCAGCGCCGGAACACCCGACGAGCAGCGCTGAAATAGCCGCCGCAACGGCGGCCGCACACAACACTGCCCGCCGGGGTGCGTTCAAAACCCCTGCGCCTGCGAAAGCGCTCGAGCCTGCGCCGATAACGCAAGCCGGCTTCGTGGAAATTCCTTGCATGAGCCTCCGGCAGAATCCGGACAGACGGTTTTTACGGCGCGATTGTGCCTGCATCGTTCTTCCCAGCCTCCCTCGTTCCCGCGTTTTCCGGTTCCAGCGAATCAAAATAGGTTTTGACCATGCCTTCATATTCCCGCGGAATCCGGTCCCGCTCCAGGGAACCGGCCGCCTCCTGCCGGGCGGACTTCAGCGCATCGCTGTATTCGGACGGCGCCTCGCCCTTTTCCGGAACGCCGGAAACGAATATCTGGTGCAGGAGTTTGCCCGGGATGGTGTCCTCTTCGACATTTGCATGGCCATCACCTCGATAATGGCCAAGTATAGCCGTTCCACGCAGGCGTCCAAGTCCTTTTATCGCCGACCTGTCATTCCGGGCAACGAAACTGCATGTCCGATGCCCGAGCAGGGCAAGGGACCCTGCCGCCGCTGAAACGGCCGCGGGAAATACTGTTTCGCCTTCATGCTTGACACTCCAGTCACCATTATCCTACTTTCACTCTGTAAAAAACGCGTTCCCCGCGAAAATGGACACAGAACAGACCAAACGTTTGCAGACCATCGTTCAAAACACTGGAGTTGCCATGACAAAAGTCGTCATTCTGGCCGGCGGCCTTGGCACGCGATTGGCTGAAGAAACGGTTACAAAGCCCAAGCCTATGGTTGAAATAGGCGGGCAGCCGATTCTGTGGCATATCATGAAGATTTATGCGCATTACGGGTTCAAGGAATTTTTTGTCGCTCTCGGCTACAAGGGAGAAGTAGTAAAGCGTTACTTCCTGGAATATAATAACATGAGCATGGACATGACCATCGACTTGTCCAGCGGAAAGATTAGGAAACGCGGAGCTGACAACGATGACTGGGTAGTGCATCTTATCGATACGGGCCCGGACAGCATGACCGGAGGGCGTGTAAAGCGGCTTGAACCGCTGCTGAAAGAGGAAGCGTTCATGGTGACATATGGCGACGGCGTGGCCGACATTGACCTTGAAGCGCTCCTTGACTTTCACCGGGCGCACAGGCGCTTGGGCACGGTCACGGCCGTTCGGCCGCCTTCCCGTTTCGGCGGAATAAAAATGGAGGGGGACCAAGTCGCGAAATTCACAGAAAAGCCGCAGATGGGCGAAGGGTGGATCAACGGCGGATTCATGGTATTGGAGCCGAGCATTTTCAAGTACTTGAAGACCGACGCAAGTATTCTCGAAGTTGACTGCCTTGAGCGCCTTGCAAAGGATGGCCAGCTGACAGCCTATCGGCATGAAGGCTTCTGGCAATGCATGGACACCTTGCGCGACAAGCGTTTCATGGAGCGATTGTGGGAGGAAGGCAAGGCGCCGTGGAAAGTGTGGGCATGAATCCATCCTTCGCAGCCGCATTTGCCGGCCGATCGGTCTTTGTGACCGGGCATACCGGCTTCAAGGGATCATGGCTTGCTCTCTGGCTGAGCCGTATGGGCGCGCACGTCACCGGGTATTCGCTTGCCCCTCCCACGAATCTGTACAATTTCCATGCTTCAGGCATTTGTGATGTCCTGGCGGCCAATCACGGG
>JAAZAB010000259.1 GCA_012514555.1 Lentisphaerota bacterium | reverse complement strand
GGCTTGAGCGCCGCGGCTTCGAGGTCGTCTGCCAGGGGCTGGCCGTCCTTGTTCATCTCGGTGCCGATGTTCACGGGAAAGTCCAGCGCCTCCGCGGCCCGGATCGCCTCGTCCAGCTTGCCGACTTTCAGCGCCCGCGCGGCCGGGTCCTTTACGTTGTGATTGCGGTCCGGGATAATGTTGATGGCCGCCGCGCCCTGCGCGCGCATGAATTCGAGCAGGGCCGCGATGTCGCTCTCGCCCGCGCTGGTCCCGTCAAGCCATGCGACCATTGGAATGGCGCCAAATGAGCGGGTCCATGCAATGAACTCGCCGAGCAGGGGAAATGAGCGCGGCGTCGGCGGCTCGTAGCAGAGCCCGCCGCGCTTGACGAGCCCGGATCGGATGAGTTCCTCGAGGGCCGGGATGTCGGAAATAACCCGGGCAACGTCGGGTTGCGCCCGGTTCAGCGCGCGGGCCCAGAATTCGCAAAGCGCCGCGCCGCCAAATGATTTTCCGGCCGCCGCCCGGTACGACTGGACGATGTGCCGCTCCGTCGGGCACCCGCCCGGGCTCAGGGGCATGACGTCGCGGTCGTAGTCGATGGCGATCTCCGGCAGGCGCGCGTTGATCCGGGCCACGAGCGCGCGGTTGCGTTCCGAGGCCATGTTCCGATATCGCGCCGGGTCCTGGCCGGCGCCGGGCGCTGCCGCCTTCGCGAACCCGGCGCCCATGAAATAGGATACGCCCGGCTCGCCGGGCGAATTGATGTCGGCGTGCGCGTATTCCGCGACGTGGACGCGGGTTTCAACGCTCACGGCGGCGCGCAGGCCGAGGCGCGCGGCGGCCGCCAGGAATTCCGGCATGCCGTCGAGCACGTCGAAGTCGCACAGGCCGGCGGCCGTGTAGCCGTTCTTGAAGGCGTTCCACGCCGCGTGGCTAGGCGACCAGCCCTTGGAGTTGTAGGAAAAGAAGGAGTGAATGTGCATGTTGATTAGGCCGGCGCCGGCAGCCCGGGGCGGCGGCACGTTCGCGGCCAGCCAGTCCAGCGCCCTGCCGCGGGCGGCCGGATCGAACGAGTCCAGGCCGGCTTCGGCCCGGTCGGGAGTCATGGCGTTCGCGGTCATTGAAATCCCCCATGTGTATCGAACATTCAAGGCTCATGCCGGAGCCGTTGCGCGCGATGTACGGGAAGGAGTGTGCCCTACCGTGAGGCGGAGGTCAAGCGCAAGCCCCCTGGAGACTGTAAGCATTGGCGCGAAGCATGGAAAAAGCGCGAACGGTGTTTGACTTCCCGGCGCGGTTTTCGATAATCGCGTTTATTGCAGTTGCCATGGGGAAGGGTTGTTACAAACATTTTACAGGGAATCCGGACATGATTGGAGACTTTGAACATTCCGGCCCGCGACATCTCGCGCGCCGCGTGAATCGAACGCTCGTTGGCATAATGGTCTCTTCGTTCGCGGCGGGCGCATTTTCGGCGCTCAACGCCCAGGAGCAGGTTCCGCGGGACGCGGCCGCGGCCATGCAAGCCCCGGCCAAGGCCGGCGACGCCCGGCTCCTGCCATTGCCGTCCAACTGGACAGACAGGCTCAAAGTCAACGGCGATGTCCGAATCCGCGGGGAATACACCGAAAAAGAGGATGATCCGTCAAGGGAGCGAATGCGCTTGCGGGCCCGATTGTGGCTTGACGCCATGATCAGCGACAATCTCAAGGCCGTCATCGGCCTGGCCACGGGCGATGGCGATCCGGCTTCAAGCAACCAGACCATGGATGATGCGTTCAGCCGGAAGCCGATCAGGCTCGACCTCGCGTACATAGACTGGCGCCCCGGCTTCGCCCCCGGCCTCGCGCTCGATGCGGGCAAGATGCGCAACCCATGCCTTGTGGTTGACGACTTGATCTGGGACACCGACGTCACGCCCGAAGGACTGGCGCTCGGGTATAAACGCGGGTTTGGGCCTGTGGAGCTGATCGCCAACGCAATGGCTTTCTGGGTTGACGAAAGGCACAAGGTCATGGAGAAAATGGACGGCGGGGCCGCGCAAAGCACGGATGCCGACACACTCCTGTACACCGGCCAGCTGGGCTTCAAATACAAGCCCTGCGACACCGCCCACGTGCTCGTGGCAGGCAGCTATTATCACTATCAAAACATGGCCGGCTATCAAACCCTGTGCGACGGGACCATGAGCTACGGCAACTCGACCGTGTCGCCCGGGGGCAGCGCGGACAAATATTACCTGTATGAATACCGGATATGGGAAGGCATGGCCGAGCTCGGCCTGACCTGTCCTCTCACCGGGCTGCCTGTCAGGCTTTACGGCAATTTTGTTAAGAACGCCGACCCTGACAGCGACAACGCCGGGTTCATGGCGGGAATCCGGTTCAACAATGCCTCGGAGGCCAACACCTTCGCCGTTGACTACAATTATTCCCGGCTGGAGAAGGACGCCGTGGTGGGGGCCTTCACCGACCGCGATCGCTGGGGCGGCGGCACGGACGGGCAGGGCCACAAGGTGCGCGGGACCTACATGCTCGCGAAAAACCTGGCCCTGGATGTGACCGTTTTCCTGGACGAATCGGCCATAAGCGGCGAAGG
>JAAZAB010000258.1 GCA_012514555.1 Lentisphaerota bacterium | reverse complement strand
GCTCCGCGGCGAGCTTCGCCGCCTTTGCCGCTTTCACAGCCGGCCGGAATGCCGCAATAGCCTTGTCGGCGCGGGCAATCAGCTCGTTCTTCCGGGCCTCCGGCAGCAGCTTTTCGGAAATGGCCTCGCCGTGCAGGAACATGGCGACGGTTTTCCCCGCCATGCCGCCGTTCATTCCGGACTTCATCGCCTTTTTTTCGGCGTCCGTCCTGCCAGGCATCGCCTCGATTTGCGCCAGCACGTTGGACCTGTTGAGAAACGGGTTCTCCGCGAGAAGTTCCGCCGCGGACATCTTTTCGATCTGCGCAATCTTCGCGGCCATGGTATTCCGGAACTCGCTGTTCAGCTTCGACATGGCCTCTTTGAGCTCGGCCTCCGCTTCCCGGCAGGCGGACTGCTGCCCGCCCGAAAGCTGCCCGCCCATGTATTCAAGCTTGAACTGGCGGCTCTCCAAATCCAGCGCCAGCTTGTTGCGGATTTGCGGCAGAATCCCCGGCTCCCTGTCAGGACCGCGCTCGTTGTGCGTCCAGTCCCAGAGCAGCTCCCGCCGCAGAAAATCCAGGTCGGCCTGCGCCCGGTGCTTTGCCTTGGCGGCATCGTCGAGCTTTGGCGCGCCGACAAGCCACTCGATTGATTTCAAAAGGACGTTCCGCTCGGTGCCCGCCATGGCGTTCGACACGGCATCCAGCCCGAGAAATGCGCCAAACACCACGCAGCGCCCGCCGTAAACCTCTCCGTACACCCCGACCGGGTCGTCTCCGTTCACGGCAAAAACTTTGCCCAGCGGCCCCAGCTTGACCACCAGGTGATCCCTGCCGCCCGGGCAGAACGGCTTGTCTATCGCCCTGGCCAGGTCGCTGTCGCCGGAAGCAGTAAGGAACGGGCCGTTAACCCGGTTGTGGACCGCGCCGACCTGGGGAAAGATCGGGCGGTTGGCCGTGCGCACGTAGCCGCTGCGGAACGCGCCGGCCAGGATGCCCCCGCCGCCCGCCACGTACCGGACCAGCGCGCGCCGGGCCTTGAAGTCGGCAAAGAAATAGGCGTTCCAGCCGCCCGGCAGGAACAGCGCGTCCAAGGCATCGAGCTTCGCATCGTCGGACAAATCCCTGCCCTGCAAAATGACGGTCTGCCACCCTGCCTCCTGGAGCGTTTTGATCATCCCGTCCGTAATGGCCGACCGCGCGTCCTTCCAGAGGCCGACAGTCTTTCCGAGACCGAGTTCCGATGCACAAGCCAGCAGAATCGCCGCCGCGAGCTGTTTCTTCATGGCATGTCTCCGTGGGTGGATGCATCATCGCCCATATTGCCGCCTGCCTCCGTCTCGCGCCGGGCAGCCTCCCTGCGGCGCTGTATGAACGCCTCGCGGTCGCCCGCCTGGGATACCGCCTGAGCCATGGGGCCAAGCTCGCTCCGCTTGTGGCCGGCTTTTTCAAGAACCTTGTCCAGCGTGCGGAAGTGGCATTTTGCCGTATTAAGCAGGATGCCAGGACCTTGCGCGGCGACCAGCTTCTGGCCCGCCTCGATCACAAGATCGCTTGCGCCCTTGCGCAGCGAAATTTTCAGCTTCTCGCCCATATCGCGCAGCGCCTGCAGGAAGGCGCCCCGGGCCAGGACGGACGCGGCGGCCACCGCGATGTCGGCCTCGGCCCTGTGCATCTGCTGCAGCTCGATGGCGCGGCCTTTCCGCATGAGCGCCCGCTCCACCTGGCTCTTGCTCCCGAACTGGTCCGAGATCGCCCTTGGGCAGTCGGGCACGGTATCGAGGAGGTTCTCTATTACGCGGGCGTGGCCCCAGGCCAGGATCGTGTTCACGCTTTTCATCTTCGAATACAGGCGGTTGTACGCCTCGGGGCCTATCGTCACTATGCTGAACCGTCTGCCCAGAAGCCTGCGGATGGAGTCGGCCAGTTCCATCGCGCGCTTGTCGCTGGTGATGTTCTTGCTGTCCTTCACGCCCATGGCCTTCATCTTCCGGGCGAGGTCCGCGTCGGTGTAGGCACCCGCGATCACCAGCGGTCCGAAGAAGTCGCCCTTGCCGCTCTCGTCCACGCCCATGTGCGGCGCGAACGCCTCAGGGTTCAGCAGCTCCTCGTATCCAAGCCGCACCTCCTTGAGCACGAGGGGCTCAAGAACGAAGCGCACGAAATCCTCGGCGCCGCCGCCCTGGACCAGGCACTTGCCGCTGTTATAGAGGGCAACCTTGCAGGCGTCGGTTTCCGCCGCGATCTTGGTGTACTCGATTTGAATCGGGCGGTAATTGCCGCCCTGGAGCACTTTGCCCAGATCGGCCTGCTGGGCGTCGGTCAGCTTGTACGTGAACGAGGTCTGGCGCGGCGGCCCGTCCGCGGCGGCAACCGCCGGTTTCTTCTTCGGAAACTTTCCGGCGAAATCCCTGTAGTTTGTGGCGTCCATACGGGGCGGATTTATATCATATCCGCCCGGATTACTCCCGTGAAAAATCAGCGTTTTTTTTCCGCCGTATCGCCGGCGCCGCGCATTTGCGCTTTGCGGGGCGCCGCGCAATCTGCTATGAATAAGGCCGCATTCCAACGCTCAACAACCGAACGCGGCAGCCCTGAAGCCGCCGTCCCGGAGATGCTACCATGCAATTGCTGCAAAGCCCGGCGCCCGGCCGCCACGTTGCGGTTTTTGCGGGCGACACGATGGAATTCACGCTCACGCTCGGCGCAGCGGCAAAAGGCCGGGGCTGGCTCAGGACGAACCTGTGCAACGCGGCCATTGCGCGCGACGAGGTCATCCGTGAGAACCTGGGGCGCTCGAAGCGGCTGGGCCGCGACTGGCGCGACATCCCGCTGCAGGCCGGCGATGACGGCCGGACCTTCCGGCTTGTCATGCCGCTTTTCGAGCCGGGGCATTTCGAGGCAAAATGTTTTTTCCTGCCGGAGGGCGGCGATGTTCCCCTGTGGCCCGAGGGCCCGAACACGGCGGTGAACGTGCACCCTGCCGGGTATTGCGGCGCGAATATCATATACAACGCCTTTGTCCGCCAGTTTGGGCCGAACAAGGAAAAAGAAACGCCCGTGGCCGGGGTCCGGCAGGAAACCCTGGACGCGCTCGACGACGCGGGCTGGAGCGTTATTCCGTGCTCGGGCACGTTCCGCGACCTGGCCAGGGAGCTGGACCACATCGTGGGCCGGCTCGGCTGCAGGATCATCCAGCTCCTGCCGATACATCCGACTCCGACCGTCTACGGCCGCATGGGCAGGTTCGGGAGCCCGTATGCGGCGCTGGATTTCCTTGACGCGGACCCGGCGCTCGCCGAGTTCGACGAGCGCGCCACGCCCATTGAGCAGTTCATCGAGCTGGTCGACGCGATCCACGCGCGGGGCGCGCTGCTCTTTCTAGACGTCGCTGTCAACCACACCGGCTGGGCCGCGCGCATCCACACGGAACATCCCGAATGGCTCAAGCGCGGCCCGGACGGGACCATCAAGTCGCCCGGCGCCTGGGGGGTAGTATGGGAGGACCTCACGGAGCTCGACCACGCTCGCCGCGAGCTGCGCGAATATGTTGCGGCAATGCTCCTGGCCTGGTGCCGCCGGGGCGTGGACGGCTTCAGGTGCGACGCGGGCTACATGCTTCCCGTCGAGGCCTGGGAATACATCATTGCATGCGTGCGCCAGGAGTTCCCTGACGCCGTCTTCCTCCTCGAGGGGCTTGGCGGCAAGATCGAGGCGACCACGGGGCTGATGAACCTGTGCAACATGAACTGGGCTTATTCCGAGCTGTTCCAGAACTTTTCGCGCGAGCAGGTGGAAGCCGAGGTCGAACACTCATTGGCCGTGTCGTCGGCAGAGGGCCTGATGGTGCACTTCGCGGAAACGCACGACAACGAACGGCTGGCCGCGCGGTCGAAGCGTTTTGCCGCCATGCGCACGGCGCTCTCGGCCCTGTTTTCTAACGCGGGCGCGTTCGCCTTCGCCAACGGGGTCGAGTGGTTTGCCTCGGAAAAACTGGATGTTCACGAGGCGCGCGCCCTGAACTGGAATGCGGCCGAAAACCAGGTGGCCCGGATTGCGCGCCTTTCCAGCATTCTGCGCTGCCACCCGGCCTTCTTTCACGGAGCGAGGCTCAGGCTGATCCGCCAGGGGTCCGGCAACGCGGTGGCGCTCCTGC
>JAAZAB010000257.1 GCA_012514555.1 Lentisphaerota bacterium | reverse complement strand
TGAGCAGGTTTTCAGCGCCGCGGAACACCGCGATCTCATCCCAGATGTTGTATCCCAGCGCGCCGCAGCCTGCAAGCTCCACGCCCATGAGCCCGGCAAACACTTCGCGGGCCGCCGCAAGCGCTTCCTCGGAAGCCGCGTGGTCGTACGCGATCTCCGGCTCGCGCAGCCTGGCAAGATCGTCCTCGGTCCGCAGCTGATCCTCGTAAGCGTGTGCCGAAATGTACGCACCCGTATCGCCCTTGATCTGCCGGTCCCGCACCTGGATTCCGATATCCCTCAGCAGGCGGCTCCGCTTGGCGACGCGGAACACGGGCGGCACCGCGAGATCGACCTGGAAATGGTCCCACTGGAATAGGGTCTGCCGCAGGCGGCTTTCCAGCCATTCCAGTTCCGGGTCGCAGACATTCGCCAGCGCCTGGTCCCTGATCTCGCCCCAGGGCACCTCGTCAATCAAGACCAGCGGCCGGACAGCCTCCCTCGCGTTCGAGCGCGCGTACCGGTCAAGCCGCTGCCGCTGAACGTCGAGGTGCGCGATTTCGGAATAGCGTTCCGCAAGCCGCCTCAGAATCCGCCTGTCCTTCGCGCTTATCCTCACGTCGCAACCTCCCTGCAAATGGGCTGCGTGCCTTTTCGTCAAAAGTCTGCGCCGCGCATCCCGCTGGACCCGTGCGGCGCAAGGCGTCCGGATGCTGCATGCTATAGCCGTGCGCGCGTCATTTCCCGGCGCACACTCCGCGCAGCCACGGCAAATCGCGCTTGCTCCATTCCTCGCCCAGCTTGGCTACTGCGCCGGCCCTGCACGCGCGCTCGAACGCCTCGAAGGCCTTGAGGCGCGTTCCGGCCATTGGCCACCGGCGGCGCAGCCGCCGCGCCGCGGCGCGCATTTCATCCCAGCGCAGCAGCGCGCAGTACTCCAGGGGCAGCCGCGCCTGCGCCGCGCGGGCGCGCCGGACAGGGTCGCCGGCGGCCGCCCGCATGGCCTCGGCGAAATCGGCAAGGCCGTCAAGCACCACCCGGGGCGTCAGCCACGGCGCCCCGGGCTCGGCGTTCAGGTCCAGGTATGCGCCCGCGCGGCCCTCGGGATAGCCGCGCCTCTTGAGGCATTTCCGAATTTCAGCCGAGCCCGCATAGCGCTTCACCCGCAGCGCCGCGGCGTGAACGCGCCGCATGTGGCGCGCGATCGCGGCCGAGGCCAGGCCATAATAGCCGCGCAGGAACTCGCGGATGAGCGCTCTCCCGTCCAGGCTCGGGTTCCACATCAGCTTCGCCAGAACCCACGCCTTCATCTCGGAGAGCTCGCCGCCCGGGCTCGAGCAGTTCCCCTCCTCGAACACGCCGCGCACGTTGTGCGAATGGAACAGGCGCATGTTCTCATCGAGCACGAACCAGTTCGGGTGCGGCAGCACGTAATGCGCGAAATTAGTGGTGTAGTCCCAGACGTACAGCCGCTTGCAGACGCGCGACCAGCTCCGCAGGTCCCGCATGAACGGGCGGTTGTTGGGGTGGTCAAGCGGGTGCAGGAAATCGCACTCGAAGGTGCACAGCCGCACTATCACGTTGCGCCGGGGCCGGATGCCGCGCGGCGCCTTTCTCGTGTAAAGGTAGGCCAGCATGTCCACCGCAGCGCGCGGGAACTCATCCTCGATCGCTTCGGCAACCCTGTTCACGAAGGAGAGCATCGAGCCCGCCGGGCTCCCGGCGCGCGCGTCGGCTGCCGCGCAGGCCGGGCAGCGGCAGAAAACGTGATTATCCATCTGCGAGACGCTGACAATGTCCGCGCCCGGGATGGCCCGCAGCACGCGGCGCACCTGCGAGATCATCTCGGAAAGCACCTCGGGCCGGCTCAGGCAGAGCTGGTCCGGGTTCGGCTTTCCGTCCACCACCGCCTGCCATTCCGGGTGTGCCGCCACCTTGTCCTTCGGGATCAGGGCGCCGATCATGGTATGCACAAAACCGGCATACCGCCGGCCCCCGCCCCACTCTTGCGGAAGCTCGGGATTCATCAGGTTCGCAGCATACCATTTCGGATCATCCGACCTCTGCCT
>JAAZAB010000256.1 GCA_012514555.1 Lentisphaerota bacterium | reverse complement strand
TTCCGGCCTCTGCGCGCAGGCCCACCGCGATTTCGTGGGCGCCCTGGTCGTCATAGCCGTACTTGATGATGTTGGTTATCATCTCCTCGAGGGCGAGGAGGGCGGCGTACCGGCAGCCGGGCGAGAGCTTGTGCTCTTCCATGAACGGCTCCACGGCCTGGAAAAGCCTTTGCAGCTCCGAAAAATCATTGCGTATCGTGAGCGAAAAATCGCCGCTCATTGGCTCAGACGACCTTGTTAACGGCCTGCTCCGCCGAGTCGGTGACCACGAACATGGTTGTGAAGCCGGAGATGTCGAAGACTTCCTTGACCATTCCGGCGAGGCTGCAAAGCGCCAGTTTCCCGGACGCGGACTTGATTTTCTTGCCGACGCTCAGGATGGTTCGCAAGCCCGCGCTGCTTATGTATTCGAGCGCGGAAAGGTCCATGACCACGGCCTTTTCGCCCGCCTGGACCAGGTTGTCGCAGGCCTGCTCGAAGAGCGGCGCCGTCGCGGCGTCCATGCGGCCCCTGGGCTTGACGATGACGGCCTTGCCCTGCCTGGCTGTCTGGATGTCCATGATGTCTTCTCCTTGGTGAAGCTTCGGCTTGCCGGAGCGTGTTTGCCCAATGCGTATTTCTTACCATTTTTCCATGCGAGGGCAAAGCGGAATCTTCCTGCCGCCTCCAAGGAAGATAAAGGGGCAATATCCAACAAGGAACTCCCAATACTCATCGGGAACGGCCATCACTGGCGCCCGGATTCCGGCTTGCGCGGGCCTTCGCCGCGGAGGCCGCGCGATCCTGCCGGCCTGCGCGGGAACAACGGCCGGCGATGGCCGCGCGGAGCCGGAGCCGGTTCCCTGCCGGACTTCTGCGAGTGGCAGCCCCGTAGCTTGAGAATCACGGGCGCGCCTTCGAGTTCGAACACGTTGCGCAGGGTGCGGATCAGGAACGCTTCATAGGCCGGCGCGAGCCGGGCCGGATCGTTGACGAAGAGCGTGACCGTGACCGGCTGCGCGCCGGTCTGCGTGGAGTAGAAGAGCTTGAGGCGGCGGCCCGCGATGCGGGGCGGGGGCGTGCGCTCGAACGCCTCAAGGAGCGTCCGGTTAAGAAGGCCGGTGGAGAGCCTGGCCTGCACGTGCGCGGCCACCGAGTCCACCGCGCGGATGAGTCCGCCGACGTTCAGACCCGACTTGGCTGAAAGAAACACAACCGGCACGGAATCCAGGAACGCCACGGCGCGCCGGAGCGCATCGAGGTATTCGGGGCGCCTGGCGTCATCCATGAGGTCCCACTTGTTCACCGCAAGCACGCACCCCCTGCGGCGCTCAAGGATGAAGCTTGCGATTCTCTTGTCCTGTGCCGACGGGCCGAGGGCCGCGTCAATAAGCATGATCACCACGTCCGCGCGCGCAACGCTCTTCTCCGCCCGGCGCACGCACAGGAAATCCACGCGGGACGCGTTTTTGGGCGGGTCGCGGAACCCGGCGGTATCGGTCAGGATGTAGTGGCGCGCGCCGGGCCCGGACCCGATGGCGAAGGGAATGTCTATGCTGTCGCGCGTGGTGCCCGGGACTCCTGATACGATGAGGCGCTCGCTTTTCAGCACGCGGTTGAGCAGCGAGGACTTGCCCGAATTCGGACGGCCGACGATGGCCACGCGCAGCGGGTTTTCCACGGTCGGGCTCGCCGCGGGCGGCGGAAGCGCGGCGAGAGCCGCGTTCATGAGCGGCCCGAAACCCCGGTAGTGAAGCGCGGAAACCGGAAACACGGGGAACCCCGCGCGCGCGAAATCGCCGGCCGCCGAATCGCGGAGGGCGCTGTCCGCCTTGTTCATGGCAACGAACACGGGACGGTTCTGGCGGCGAAGCAACGCGGCCACTTCTTCGTCCTGGGGCACAAGCCCGGTTTCGGCGTCGGTCGCGAATATGATTGCCGCCGCGTCGCGCATGGCAATTTCGGCCTGCCGGGCGACGCCCTTCGCTATCTCGGAAAGCGACTGGCCCGGGGCCTCGAGGCCGCCCGTGTCGATCAGCTCGAAATGATGTCCTTCCCACGTCACGGCGCGGATCAGGCGGTCTCGCGTGACGCCGCGATCCGAGTGTACGATCGAGAGCGGCCGGCCCGCTATCCTGTTGAAGATCGAGGATTTCCCCACGTTTGGCCGGCCGATGATTGCGATCACGCGCCCTGGTGCTTCAGCTTCCATGGCCGGGCACTTTAAACCAAGGCCCGCTTCCATTCAACCTAGAAGAGCAATATCCAATATCCAACAAGGAATATCCATTGCTCAAGTCGTGGCGTTGGACCAGAAATCGAATATCCAATATCCAACAAGGGATATCCAACGTCCAAGGCTATGTCGCACAAGGCAGCAAGAGAATATCCAATACCCAACAGGGAATATCCAATGTCCAAGTGAGCGAGAGATGAGAATGGGCGTATCCAAGTCCACCCATTCACCACGCCCGCGCCCCCCTT
>JAAZAB010000255.1 GCA_012514555.1 Lentisphaerota bacterium | reverse complement strand
GCCGGGGGCGCAACCTGAAAGGGACAAACCTTATGGGTTGAATAAGGAAATCAGGAACATCAGGAAAAAGAGAGGGGATATTGACCTCTCTATTCCCGCTTTCCTGATTTCCAAATAGTCTCTTGAATGGCTTTTTTGACGCAGCGCTGGATTCCCGGGCCGCGCTGTTCACGTGTCAACGCATGCCCGTTCTATGACGCGGATATGCTTCCAGCGGCCGTTGCGAAAGCGCAGGAAAAAGGCCATGTCCGCCAGGCAGACATAGAGGGTGACGAAGCCCCACGCGGTGTAAAGCCCGGCGTGGAGCACCAGCACAGCCACGTAAACGGGCACAATCATGACGAAAATCGAGAGCAGGACCGTCATGAAGCCGATGAATCGTGTGTCGCCCGCGCCCTTGAGCGCGCCCGAGTAGATGACCGCGAGCGCGTCCATGAGGCTGTAGAAGGCCACAAGCCTGATCAGGTTGACGGCCATGGCGCGGACTGCGGCAAAATCGGAAGGGTCCTGGCGGCCCGAGGCGAACAAGTCGCAGAGCATGCCGGGCGCCAGGAAGAATATCATGGAAACGCTCCACATGTAGATCAATGTGAGCGTGAGCGCGCTGCGGGTCGCGACCACGGCATCCTCCGGCCGGCCCCGGCCGATTGACTGCCCCACCAGCGTGCTGACCGCTATGGAAAAGCCTATCATGGGCATGAACGTGAGGGAGTTGAGCGAAAATGCCATGCTGGTGGCGGCGGCTTCGTTCCGGCCGAGCCTGCCGATCACTAGCATGAAAAAGGCGAACGCGAAAATATCCACGAAGAACTGGATGCCGGATGGCGCGCCGAACCTGGCCAGGCGTCCGAACATCTCCGGATCGAACGCGCGCCTTGTCCTAACCGCGAACAGCCTCTCGTTCCGGCTGTTGAAGACCGCGGCCGCGAACATGAGGAGCATGATGACGTGGCTTGCGACTGTCGCAAGAGCAGCGCCGGCAATGCCGAGCTCCGGGAAGCCCCATGCGCCGTTTATCAGGGCATAGTCAAGCGGAACGTTGAAGGCCATGCCGGTCAGGTTGACGGTCATGATCGTACGCGTTTTTCCGCGGCCGGAAAAAAAGCAGGACAGGGCGTCGTGCAGGAGGGCGAACACGGAGCCCTGCATGAGGATTGAAAAATAGATGTGCTCCATGCCCTGAATGGCCGCCGGGTGGCAGGCCATCCGGAACAGGGGCCGGCCCGCTCCAGAAAGCGCGGCCAGTATGGCGCCGGCGCCGAGGGCGAAATAGATGGCCTGCCACAGGGCCGCCCCGGCCCGGCGCGGCGCACCGGCCCCGACGTACTGCGCGACAAGCGTGTTCGTGAAGGTGACGGTGCCGGAAAAAAAGCACGTGAACATGAAAGCCGTCATTCCCGAGGGCGTCGCTGCCGCGATCGCGTCGAACGAATAGCGGCCCAGGAAAAGCCGGTCCGTGAAGAGCATGACGGTGTGCGACGACATGCTGACCAGGAGCGGCAGGCTTATGCGCAGGATGTCGCGGCCGCCGTTGGAGCGGTTCCAGAATGATGATATCGAAGCGCGCAGGGACATGCGGCCGGAATTTAGCGGAAGCGCCGGCGGTTGTCCAATGCAACCGGATTTCCCGATTCAGCCCGGTCTGCCGCCGGGATTCGAGGCGAGTTCTTGATGTTCGGGCGCACGGGTGGTAAAGTCCGCGGCGTTCATTGTTATTGACCTGAAAGCGCCCGCGATATGGCGGGCCCTTGAAGACTGGAATCCATGCCTGCAAAGGTGATTGTAACCAAATGCTCCGATTACGGGCCTGGCGTGCAGCCGGCCGTGGATTGCCTGCTGGCCGGGCTTGGTGGGATTTCGGCGTTCGTCAAGCGCGGGCAGTCGGTCCTGATCAAGCCGAACCTGCTTTCGAACCGCTCGCCGGACCTGGCCGTCACCACGCACCCCGACGTGTTGCGCGCAGTCATACGCCGTGTCAAGGAAGCGGGCGGTGTGCCGGCCATCGCGGATAGTCCCCACAGCGTGTTCAAGATCGAGCGGGTCTGGGAGGACACGGGAATTGCGGCGGTCAGCCGCGAGGAAGGCGCGCCGCTGATCAACCTGGAGAAAGCCGGGTCAACGCCTGTTTCCGCGCACGGCCTGGAGTTCGGCGTCGCGAAGCCGGTTCTCGACGCGGACGTCGTGATCAACCTGCCAAAGGTGAAGACGCACATGCTCACGGTCCTGACGTGCGCGGTCAAGAACATGTACGGCTCGATTCCGGGCAATCAGAAGACAATGCTGCACCGGAAGTATCCGGACGTCGCCGCGTTCGCGCGCCTGTTGAGCGAAATCTGCATTCGCGTGAAGCCGTGCTTGTCCCTCTGCGACGGGGTGGTGGGCATGGAGGGGCCGGGCCCGTCGGCCGGGCGGCCGGTGCGGCTTGGGTTCCTCGCGGCTTCGGCCGACCCTTTCGCGCTGGACCGCGGCATGTGCCGGCTGCTTCGCATTCCCGAGCGCGCGGTGCCGTATCTCAGGCACGATCCCGCGCCGCATGCGGCGGGCGGCGCGCGCCTTGAGCTCTGTTTTGCGGGCACAACCCTCGATGATCTGCGCCTGCCGCGCTTTGCGCGGCCCTCGTCAATCCTGGGGCGCCTGATCCCGGGCGGACTGGTCCGCATGCTCGGGCGATATGTCTGGATGCGCCCGTTCATCGGCGATCGCTGCAAGGCTTGCGGGCTGTGCGTGAAAGCGTGCCCGGCCGGCGCGCTGCGCATGGAGCCTGGCGCCAGCCGGCCGGCGCTCGATGCCGCGCGCTGCATTGAGTGCTGCTGCTGCCACGAGGTCTGTCCCCACAACGCCATTGAAATGCGCGAGCGCCGCTTTTTCCGGACCAGGGTCCGGGGGCGGCTCCCGGGCGGCGGGCAGGCGGGAAGCGGAGGGTGCCCTGTAGCTTGAGCCAAAGACGGAAAGCTCGAAACAAGGCGGATATATTTCATGGCGCGTCCGAAACACATCATTGAATACGTTTTTATGCGGATTCTGGTCTGGATTCTGGTCCTGCTGCCTTATCCGCTGGCACTGGGTCTGGGCTGCGCCGTTGCATGGCTTGCGCACCGCGTATTCCGGTTCAGGGTGCGCGAAGGCCGCCGGCGCCTGCGCGAGGTTTTTGGCGCGCGCTTCTCGAAGCGGGAGATCAGGCGCATTGCATGGCTTTCATGGCGGAATTTCGTCTTCAGCTGCGTTGAAATGGCGCGCGCGCCCGGGGTGACGCCCGAATGGATGCGCGCGCACGTGATTTATCATGAATCCATCAACCGGATTCTTGAACAGAAGGAGCTGGGCAGGGGCGGCGTTATAGCCGCCTTTCACATGGGGTCCTGGGAGCTTCTTAAGGATGTGTGCCTCATGTACGGCATACGCATGTTCACAGTGGCGGCCAACCAGAAAAACCCGCTGACCAACAAGTTCATCCTGAGGCTGAGGGCCGAGAGCGGGTTTGAAGTCCTGCTTCGCGACCGCTTCGTATTGAAAGGCATGATCAGCAGGCTCCGGGACGGCAGGTTCCTCGCCATGCTCCCGGACCTGCGGCAGCGCACCGAGGGCGTTGCCGTACGGTTCCTCGGCAAGACGGCAAACGTGCCCGGCGGCATGGGGCTGCTGGCCCGGCAGACGGGCGTTCCCATATACCCGGCGCTTATCTGGAGGGAGGGCTGGACGCGCCACGGGTACAGGGTCATGGACGTGATCCGGCCGGACCCATCCCTGGACAAGCAGGCTGACACCCTGCGAATGACGCAGCGCGTGTTCGACTTGTTCGATGCTTATATACGCGAGCACCCGGAACAGTGGTTCTGGTTCAACAAGCGCTGGATACTGGACCCGCTGGAACCGGGGGACCGCGCGGGCGGTGATGAACGGGCGCAGCCCGCGCAAACGGCGACATAGCCTGGAATCCGCAATGCTGAACGAGGCCTGGATATTGGGCGAACTGGAGGGGCTCCGGGACCGGGCGCTGGAACGGCGCCTGGCCGTGAACGCGCCGGCCAACGGCCGGATCGAGCGCGGCGGGGAGGAACTCGTCAATTTTGCGTCGAACGACTACCTCGGCCTTGCGCAGCGCCCGGAAGTGATCGCCGGGGCGGAGGCGGCATTGCGGCGGTACGGCGCCGGCGCCTCGTCTTCGCGCCTTCTGACAGGTACGCTGCCGTGCCACGAGGCGATCGAGGCGCGCCTTGCTGAATTCAAGGGGCATGCGCGCGCGCTGGTGTTCGGCAGCGGCTACCACGCAAACCTGGCTGCCGTTACGGCCCTTGCAGGCAGGGGCGATGCCGTGTTCCTGGACCGCTTGTGCCACGCGAGCCTGGTTGACGGCGCCGTGCTGAGCCGGGCGGACGTGCGCCG
>JAAZAB010000254.1 GCA_012514555.1 Lentisphaerota bacterium | reverse complement strand
TCGACGCCTGCGCGGTTGTACCAGCTGCGGTCGAACAGGACGATTTCCCCGGCCGCGGGCAGGTGCGCCGCGTACCGCTGAAAATACCACTGGGTTTTTTCCTTCTCGGTCGGCACCCCGAGCGCAACCACCCTGCAGATGCGGGGGTTCATGGATTCCGTGATCCGCTTTATCGTTCCGCCTTTTCCGGCGGCGTCGCGCCCTTCGAAAATCACCGCGATTTTGACGCCCTTGTCTCTGACCCATGCCTGGAGTTCAACAAGCTTGACCTGGAGCTTTTCGAGCGCCTTCGCGTAGGCCTTTCTCTTCATCCTCCCGCGCCTGCCCGCGTTTTCACCGGCGCCTTGATCCTTCTTTCCCATGCCACGCCTCCTTTCCCATGAGGTGGAACCGGCGATTATACACGGCGCCGCCGGCGGCGCATCATCTTTCTTTGCGCTGCCGGATATTCCAAGGCCCGGCGTCCCCGATATTTTTCGAGTTGCGGCATTGACAGACGGCACGAAAAATGGAATTCTGACACTTCGACGACTTTTGCTTTGGACACCTGCGCCAAGGAGGCCGGCATTGTGGCACAACTGATTGGTATATCTGACAGCGTCAAGGGGCGGCAGTTCCAGCTCAGCAAGGAACGCACCTCGATAGGCCGAAACAGCGCGAACGACGTGGTTATTGACGATCCCACCGTTTCCTCTCAGCACTGCTACATAGCGATTCGCGCCGGGCACTCCGTCATCCACGACTTGAATTCGACGAACGGAACCACGATTGGCGGCGAGCGCATCACGGAAGCCGAGATCGAGTCCGGCCAGCGCATAGTGATCGGCGCCCTTGAGTTTGACTTCGTGGCCGGCGATGAAAATGCGGGAGCGGATCTCGCGCCGGCGAACACGACCGCGATTCTCTCAAACGCGCATCCGCCCGCGACAATTCCAAAGACTTTCTCCAGCGTGTCTCCGCTTGGAACCAAGCGCCGGGAAAACCGCGGCATCTGGATAATATTAATGGTCGCGTTGGGGCTGTCGGCCCTTCTTGGCGTGTTATACCTCTTGAAATCAATCCTTTCTTTATAATTGCGGCCGCATCCGGATTTTTCATGCCGCAGATTGCCAGGCGCCACACGTTTCCCGCCGCAGGCCTTTTCGCGCGGCCCCGCCGCGGCTTCACGCTCATCGAGACGATCATCGCATCGGGGATGGCCGCGCTGGTGCTCGGGGTTGCCGCCGCCGTGTTCGCCGCCGTTTATTCCACGCTGGAGCGGCAGGCCGACTGGCGCGGGCGCGTTCTTCCCGCCGCCGACGCCGTTGACCGGCTGGCCCTGGATTTGGCCTGCGCCGTTGCGCCCCATGCGCTGGAAAGCAACTGGTTCCTTCTCAGGCAGGCGCTCCTGCCGGGCCGCGTCGAGCCCGATTCCTCGCTCAGGTTTCACGCGGCGCTGCCGCCCGGCGCGGGCATGCCGCCGGAGCGGGCGCGCCTGGCCGAGATCCGCTATTTCCTTGATGACCGTGAGCCGGGCGGCGCGCCCGCCCTGATCCGCGAGGCGCGCCCCTTCAGCGGCGGCCGCGCCGCGCCTGAGCCGGCGGAGCGGCAGTGCCTGGCGCGCGGGCTGGACGCCTTTCGCGTGCAGGTCTTCGGCGGCGGCTGGTCCAACGAATGGAACGCGCTTTCCTTCGACGAGCTGCCCGCGTCGGCGCGAATTTTCATCCGCGTGTCCTCCGCCCGGGGCGCCGGGCCGCGCGAATTTCAAACCGAGGTCGCCATTCCGGCCGGCATCGAGATACGGCCGCCCGGCCGTTAGCCGGGCGCGGGGGCGCTTTTTGACCGCGCGCCCGCCTTGACTTCAAGCGGGACATGGCGTAGCATCCACCGGTTCCTTTTGGCGCGGACCGGATTGTTCCGCCGGCCCCGTGGTTTCACACATGGAGGAAGAACGATACGATGAAAAAAAGCGGAAAAATCCCTGTTGTCCCTGACGATGAATCCCTTGCCATGACCGTGGGCGGCGTGCGATTCAGGAATCCGTTCGTCGTGGGGTCGGGCCCGACGGCCAAGTGGCTGGACCAGCTTGTCCTGGCCGACCGCAGCGGGTGGGCGGGCGCGAGCCTGAAGCTGGCTTTCGATCCGGAGCCCTACATCAGCCTGCCGCCCCGATACCGGTTTTTCAGGAAGGAAGGATACCACGCGTTCACGGCTGAAAGCCGGCTCAAGTTCGACGAATGCCTGCGGTTGATCGAAAGCGGCCGGAAGAACACGAAGGACCTGCTGCTTTTCGCGAACATAACCTACGTTGGCGACAAGCCGGGCCTGCAGGGCTGGATGGATATGGCGCGGAAGGCCGAGGCCGCGGGCGCGCACATCATCGAACTGAACATGTGCTGCCCCAACATGTCCTTCAACGTAACGCTCACCGAGAACGCCCGGACCGAGCAGACCGGCGCGAGCCTGGGCCAGAACGCGGCGGTCGTGAGCGCAATCGCGGAGGCCGTGAAGGGCGCGGTCGGCATTCCTGTGTTCGTCAAACTGACGCCCGAAGGCGGCCGGATTGGCGACGTTGCCAGGGCCTGCTTTGAAAAGGGCGTTGCGTGCGTGTGCAGCACGGCCAACCGCCTGGCGGTCGCGGACTTCGACATCGAGAACCTGGGCCAGGGCCCGTACCGGCTCCAGGATGAGCCTACTCTGGCTTGTTTCTCCGGGCCCTGGATCAAGCCCATGGCCCTGCGCGACGTGGTCGAAATGCGGCGCAAGGGCGGCCCGGCCGCTCGCGTGCTCGGCACCGGCGGCATATCGAGCTGGCAGGACGCCGTGCAGATGATCATGTGCGGCGCGGACCTCGTGGGCGTGTGCACCGAGACCATGCTGCACGGGTTCGACTTCCTGCCCAAGTGGCTCAAGAGCATCAGGGAGTTCATGGCCCGGAACGGCTATGCGGCCGTTCGCGATTTCCGCGACCTGGCCGTTGAGAGGCTGGCGTCGGCCGACAGGCTGACGCTCCACGGCGGCTATGCCGAGGTCGATCTTGAGAAGTGCAACGGCTGCGGCCTGTGCGAAGGCGTAGGGCACTGCCGCGCCATTTCGATCGTGGACAAGAAGAGCCGGATCGACCGCGCGGAGTGCCTTGCCTGCTCGACCTGCGTGGACGTATGCCCGCGCGGCGCGATCTCGATGAAGGAAACCGGAATCCTGGAGAGGAAATCGTGCAAGAAAAACTGATCAAGAAGGCCGATCCGCGCGAAGTCTCCGAGATCGTTCTCGGAAAGAACAAATACGTTGATTCACTGTACGGCTGCTTCCGCTTCAACAATCCGAAAGGCGAGCCGTTCGCGGCCGAGCGGCAGGTCGAAATCGTCATGCGCAGCGGCAGGAAGGTGGCCGTCAGGGTCCCGCCGGACATGCGGATAGACCTGCCCCCGGACGTGAAGCTCGTGAACAGCCCCGCGTTTCGCATCGAGCCCATCGGCAGGAACCGGGACACCATGCACCTGCTGACGATGCGCGTCGGCTGGAACCAGACCGATTGCGACATCAACCGCATGGTCGGCATGGATCCCCGGGGAACGTTCGCCGCAAGGGTCTCGGGCGAAGGCTTCGACCTTCCCGTCGCGACGGCGTCCGTGCTGCCGCTGGGCCGCGACAACACCTGGATCGGCATGATCCTGGTGCACCCGGAGCTGCGCCGCCAGGGCATTGCCAACTGCATGATGCAGCACTGCGTCAAGTACGCGATCGACTCGGGGAAAATCATCAACGGCCTGGACGCCACGCCCATGGGCAACACGGTGTACGGCGCGGTCGGCTACGTGAACTCGTTCCGCGTCTGGCGCTCGGTTTTCGAGCTCAAGGAGTTCGATGGCCGGGCCTATGACCAGAACCGGATCAAGCCCATGCAGGCCGGGGACCTTGGCGACGTGATCCGCTACGACGCCTCCTCCTGGATCGAGCGCGAGGAGATAATACGGGG
>JAAZAB010000253.1 GCA_012514555.1 Lentisphaerota bacterium | reverse complement strand
GACCTCTGTTCTCTGGCCTCCGGCTTCTGACCTCTGACCTCAGGTCCCGGTTTCCAGGAAGCCCTGCAATTTCTGCAGGCGGGTGGGATGCCGCAGCTTGCGCAGCGCCTTGGCCTCGATCTGACGGATGCGCTCGCGCGTCACGGCGAACATGCTGCCCACCTCCTCGAGCGTGCGCGGGCAGCCGTCGGTCAGGCCGAACCGGAGCTTGAGCACCTTTTGCTCGCGTTCCGACAGGGTGGAAATCACCTGCTGCATGCGCTCGCGCAGCAGGCTGTAGCCGGTCATTTCCGAGGGATTTTCGGCCGACTTGTCCTCGATGAAATCGCCGAAACAGGCGTCGTCGCCGTCGCCGACCGAGGCCTGCAGCGAGATCGGCTGCTGGGACATCTTGAAGACCTCGCGCACGCGCTCCACCGGCAGATCAACCTCGTCGGCCACCTCCTCCGGGGTCGGCTCGCGGCCGAAATCCTGGAGGAGCTGTTTCTGGACGCGGACCAGCTTGTTGATGGTCTCGATCATGTGGACCGGGATGCGGATGGTCCGGGCCTGGTCGGCGATGGCCCGCGTGGCCGCCTGGCGGATCCACCAGGTGGCGTAGGTGCTGAACTTGTAGCCCCGGCGGTACTCGAATTTCTCGACCGCCCGCATGAGCCCCGTGTTGCCTTCCTGGATGAGGTCGAGGAACATCAGGCCGCGGTTCATGTACTTTTTGACGATGCTGATGACCAGCCTCAGGTTGGCCTCGGCCATCTCGGTCCGGGCCTTCTGCCCTTTTTTCAGCCAGCTCTTCAGCTCGCGGTACTTGGCCTCGAACTCGGCGCCGTCCATCAGGGCAACGGCTTCCAGGTCCTCCAGCTTGCGGCGCTCCGCGCGCAGCTTGGCCTGGCGCTGGGCGCTCCGGGCCCCGCGCGCGGACTCCAGCTTGGCGATCAGGTCCTGCAATTCCTGGTACTTCCTGAAATAGGCGTCGGCGACGGTCACGAAGTCCTCGATGGCCTTCTGCTTGAAATAAAACCCGTCCAGCTGGCGGGCATACGCGGACCACGCTTTGTCGGACGCCTTGGCATGTTGCTCGAAGGGTTTCGTGTCGGGCTTCAGCGTCTTCGCCCTGGCATAGAGCGCCGCCACCTGCTTGTGCAGGCCGGCAATCTTCTTCTTCAGCGCCGGCAGCATCCGGAAGTACTTGTCGCGGCCCTCGACGTGCTTGTCGAGGATGATGCGGTCAAAGCGCTCCTGGCCCTCCTCGATGCGGGCGGCCAGGCCCAGGTAGGCTTCCAGCGAGAACCCGAAGCGCTTGAAAAGGGCGCGCGAGTTGATTTCCGCTTCCTCGATCCGCTTGCAGATCTCCACTTCCTGGTTGCGGGTCAGCAGCGGCACCTGCCCCATCTGGTGCAGGTAGGTTCGGATCGGGTCGTCCATGACGTCCATGGACTTGGCCTGTTCGGCGCGCTCCTCCTTCTCCGCCTGCTTCTTGAACTGCTCCACGCCCGAGGCATCGATCACCTCGATGTCCATGCCCCGCAGCATCAGGATGAAGCCGTCGATTTCTTCGGGATCGATCAGGTTCACCGGCATGGCGGCGTTGATGTCGTTGTAGGTCAGGTAGCCCTGGTCCCGGGCCAGCTTCATCAGGTCCTTCATCTTATCGCGGAGCTCTTCGTTGCTGAGCTTGACGCGGATGAAGGGATTGAGATCCATGGACGGCCCGGCGGCCGCGCCCTGGGCCGGCTTGGGCGCCGCGGGATGGTTCGGCTTGACAGGGGTAGCCGCCGGTTCCGACGCCGGGCGGCTTTTCGACGCCGGCTTCCCGGGAGCCGGCCTGGGGCTCGGCTTGGGCTTTGGCTTGGCTGGCGCCGGAGGGCGGCTGCTTGACTTCGGGGGAACGGGGGGCCTGCGTGTTTTTTTCATGGATAGGCTGCTGTCCAGAGTCCAAGCCAACGGTCGGGGTCGAACCGACGACCTGCGCATTACGAATGCGCTGCTCTGCCAACTGAGCTACGTTGGCGGGAACTAATCACGCTAGGGGATT
>JAAZAB010000252.1 GCA_012514555.1 Lentisphaerota bacterium | reverse complement strand
TACCGCCTGGCCGACCTGTTCGGCGTGAGCTATGCCGGGCACGCCGGCGAGGCCGATCCGGCGAAGTGCGACACGACCTACTGGAAGATGGGCAACCTTGATCCGGCCGAGAAAGTCAAGTTCGGCCTGGATCCCGACACGTTCAAGCACTACATTCACCGCGACGTGAAGCCCGTCAAGTCCCTGGGAACCTATGCCGTTTCCGCAGGCAAGGAGGCGATGCTGCCCGGCGTTGCGGCCGGAGCGGCCTGCGAGTACGACATGCCCCTGGGCTACGACAGGGTCAAGCCCGGCTCTGCCGAGGTGCTCGCCAAGTTCGCGAACGGCGATCCGGCGCTGACGGTCAACAGGGTCGGCAAGGGACTGTGCTATTTCTGGACGCCGCTCTATCCGGCGTTGAGCCACACCACGAGCGAGTGGGACGTGTATCCTAACATCCTCGACTTCTGGCCGAACGTGCGCGAGCTGCTTGCCGGCATGGTAAAGGGCGGCCTGGCTAATCAGAAGGCGGCGCTGCCGGTCGAGCTGTCCGGGGTCTCCAAGGAAGTCGAGGTGACCGTGCGGCAGCAGGCCGGCAGGAACAGGTGCATGATACACCTGCTGGACTACGATCAGAAGTCGGATTCGGTCAAGGGCGCGAACCTGATTGTGCGCCCGCCGGCCGGGAAGACCGTGAAGCGCATGTTCCATCCGGACACGGGCGCGGAGGTCGCTTTCACGGCCGTGGAAGGCGGGGTCGCTGCGAAGCTTCGCGATTTCAGCATACATGACATGGTGGTGGCCGAGTGGCAGTAAGGCGGACGGCAGTCCTGCCGCCATGAAGCGATTCATCCGCCCCGGCCCGCTAAGCCGGGGCGGTTCACATTGATCTTGCCGGCGCCATTGCCGCCCGGCATACCGGGAAAGGAATGATTCGAATGAAGGAAAAACTCCGGCTCGCGTTTGTCGGGCTGTCCGGGCGCGGATACGGGCTCCTCGAGCTTGTGCTGCAGACCATGGACGACGTGGAAGTCACCGCCGTCTGCGACCTTTACGAGGACAGGACCGAAAACGCGGCGGCCCTCGTGGTGAAAATGAAGGGGAACGCCCCGTTCAAGACGCTTGACTACCGCAAGGTGATGGCAAGGGAGGATGTGGACGCCGTAATCACCCCATCCTCGTGGACATCGCACGTGGACATATGCGTTGCCGCGATGGAAGCGGGGAAATACGCGGCGACCGAGGTTGGCGGCGCGACCGCAATTGAAGACTGCTGGCACCTTGTGAGGGCCCATGAAAAAACGGGCGCGCCCTGCATGATCCTTGAAAATTGCTGCTACGGCAGGGAGGAAATGACGGTTCTCAACATGGCGCGGAAGGGTGTCTTCGGCGAGCTGGTCCACTGCCGCGGCGCTTACAGCCACGACCTCCGCGAGGAGATATGCAGGGGCCTCGAAAATCGGCATTACCGGATTCACAACTTCTCCAACCGCCAGGGCGACCTTTATCCCACGCACGCCCTTGGCCCGCTTGCGAAAATGCTCAACATCAACCAGGGCAACCGCTTTGTGTCCCTGGTGTCAATGCCTTCAAAATCGCTGGGCCTGCATCTCTGGGCAAAGGAGAACCTGGGCCCGGATCACGAGCTTGCGGGCCGGAGGTTCGCGGCGGGCGACGTGGTGACCACGATGATCAAATGCGCCCACGGCGAAACCATTGTGCTTACCCACGACAACTGCCTGCCCAGGCCCTACTCAAGAGGCTGCTATGTCCAGGGCACGCGGGGCCTGTGGTCGGAGGAAAAAAACTCAATAATGATCGAGGGCAGAATCAAGACCGGGGGCTGGGACCCGCACACGTGGGAGCCGATGGAGACGTTCTTCAGAGAATTCGAGCACCCGCTCTGGCACGAGTTCATGAATGACGGGGTGCGCGGCGGCCATGGCGGAATGGATTACCTTGTCCTGCGGGCCTTCATCGAGGCGGCGAAGAAGGGCGAGGCGCTGCCGATCTCCATTTATGACACGGCCGCATGGATGAGCATTACCTGCCTTTCCGAGGATTCGTGCAACATGGGCTCGCTGCCCGTGCCGGTGCCGGATTTCACAAGGGGCAAGTGGATATATCCCGCGCCGGCGCCCAGGAGCAAGTATTCGCTCGACGAGGTGTGCGCCGATTTGTTTTGACCAGAGACAGGCGGCATTGGAGGGTTATTCGTGAAGATATTCTTTGTTTGTCTGGCGGCCCTTCTTCTCCTTGGTTTCGGTCTTTACCTGCCGGCAGCCAATCACGTTGTGAGGACAGGCAGGGGCGTGATCATCCTTGACAAGCGTTTTCTGACTTACGCGGACACTTTCGCGGATGTGCGGGAGTGGTCGTCCGCGGACTTCGACGCGCACCCTGAACTGAAGAGCGCCATGATCAACCAGGGCTACAGGGACATGCTGGTCGAACTGGAGCGGACCGAGATGCAGGCGAGTTTCGGGGAAGCGGTTGACAAGGCGCACGCGGCCGCGGCGAACCTCGCCGAGAAGGTCGACAAGACACTCGAAATATGGCTCGGCGATGCGGCGACGGCTGGGAGCGTCACCGGGGCGCCTTCCGGAACGAACCGGAGCGCGCCGTGATCGGGGTTTCGATTTCTTTTTGAGGGCGCATAACATGTATGTCGGCGCCGATTATTATCCCGAACATTGGCCGCGCGAACGCTGGTCCGTCTACGCGAAGTGGATGAAGAAGGCCGGTTTCAACGCGGTGCGCATGGCCGAATTCGCCTGGGTTTTCATGGAGCCCGAGGAGGGGCGGTTCGATTTCTCATGGCTTGACGAAGCCCTGGCAACCCTGCGCAAGCGCGGCATTTCGGCCGTCCTGGGCACGCCAACGGCAGTCATGCCCGCGTGGGTTGCGGAGAAGTATCCCGAAACCCTTGCCATGGAAGCCGGCGGCCGGCGCGCCGTATGGGGTGTGCGCAAGAACAACTGCTTTTCCAGCGGAGCCTATCGCCTGCTGTCGGAGCGGATTACACGCGCCATGGCCTTGCACTTCCGGAGCGTCCCGAATGTCATAGGCTGGCAGACGGACAACGAATTCGGCGCGCCGCCATGTTTCTGTCCGACCTGCCGGGCCGACTTCCAGGACTGGCTGCGCAGGCGGTATGGCGGCCTCGACGAATTGAATCGCGCATGGGGCGCTCATTTCTGGGGCCACCGGGTCCGGGCCTGGTCCGAAATACGGATTCCGCCCGACCAGTCAACTTTCAACCCGGGCCAGTGCCTCGACTTTCAGCGCTTTTTCACTTTTCAGAACGTCCGCTTCCAGCGGGACCAGGTCCGGATTCTTCGCGAGGTCTGCCCGAAGCATTTTGTCACCCACAACTTCATGGGGTTCGTTCCCGACCTGAACTATTTTGATTTGGCCGAAGATCTGGATTTCGTCAGTTGGGACAACTATCCCATACACGGCGAGCCGGGCATGTTGTACGACGCGGCCGGCGCGGGCGACCTGATGCGCGGGCTCAAGCGCAGGAATTACTGGGTCATGGAAATGAGCGCCGGGCCGGCGGGCTGGGGCGCGTTCGGCAGGAACCCGCGTCCCGGCGAGATGCGGCTGGTGGCCCTGCAGCAGGTTGCGCACGGCGCGGACGGGCTGATCTGGTTCCGGTGGCGGACCTGCACCGCCGGCCGCGAGCAGTACTGGCACGGGCTGCTTGGGCATGACGGCCGGCCTCTGCGCCGCTATCGCGAAGCCGCGCGGACGGCGCGGGATTTCAAAAAGCTTGAAAAATTGCTCGCGGGCACAACGGTCAAGGCCGATGTCGCCATTCTTTACGATTACGACAGTCTCTGGGCCACGCGGATCCAGCCCTCGTTCCAAGGGAATGATTACCAGGCCGGGCTCCGGCGATACCAGCAGGCGCTGATGCGCGCGGGCGTCAACGTGGACCTGGTTTCGACGGCTGCCGGCCTCGGCGGCTATCGCCTTGTAATCGCGCCCCAGCTCTACGTGCTGCCGGACGCCATTGCGCTGAAGCTCGACGCGTATGTCAGGACCGGCGGAGTCCTGCTCGCCGACTTGCGGACCGGCGTTAAGGACGAATCCGGGCTCTGCCACGAGCGGACGCTGCCGGGCCTGCTTTCGAAATGCCTCGGGATCGAAATAAGGGAATATGAAGCCATTCCGGAAAGCACGCCAATCGCGGGCTGGCTCCCCGCCGCCGGCCGGGCCTTGCACGCCATCCAGTATGCGGACTGGGTCATTCCGAAAACTGCGGAGAAGCTTGCTGGCTATTCCGGGTGGCACCTGGCGCCGTATGCCGCTGTCACGCGCAATGCCCATGGCAGAGGTGTGGGCTACTATGTCGGCACGGTGGCAAGGGAAAGCCAATTCTATGACGAGCTGATCGCCAATGTCATCAAGACCGCCCGGGTCCGGCCCGCGCTGAAGCCGCCGCCCGGGGTTGAAGTCTCGGTTCGCTCCGGGCGCGGGCGCAAGCTCCTGTTCCTGATGAACGAGTCGGAGCAGGCGAAGACCCTGCCGGTGCCGGCCGGGAAGCTGGAAGTGCTGTCCGGCCGGAAAACGCTGGCCAAGCTGACCCTGCCTCGCTTTGGCGTTGCGGTCATACAGATAAGATAGTGTTGAGAGGCGCTGGCCGGCGGGCGGGGTGGGTCCCGACCCGTATCAATCTGGAATTCGCGCTTGCGGATGCAAAGGCTATTGCTTTGCCGGCGCTTGCATGCCGCGTTCCGGCGGCACGTTCTTCCCAAACCAGTTCAGCAGGAGCGCCTTGCGGTCGGTTGGCGTATTGACCGGCTGGTGATTTTGCGGGTCGCTGCCGTGCTCGACGCTCCAGCCATCCCACTCGCGGTAAGCGTGATAGGTCCAGTCCCAGCCGTACTCCTCGAACAGCTCAATGCAGTCGCGCAGATAGTCGGCCGCGCCCGGCGCCCAGCGGATCGCGCTGAACTCCCCGACATAGATGTGCGCATTGAAGGCAAGCTGGAATTCGCGGACCGGCTGGAGCGTCCTGCGGATCTGCCGCTTGTCCCACATCATGCCGCCGATCTTGCCGGGATATGCGGTCGGTGTCCATTTGCTGAAGACCCCCTGGTGGGTGAACTCGCCGGGAGCGTACATGTGGACCTGGTAGATGACGTTTGAAACGGCGATTGGCTCGAGGTCTTCATACCCGGCCGGGGAATCCCAGGAGGCAGCCTCGATAAAGATTGGCATATCAGGGTCGATCGCACGTATGGCCTTTGCTGCCCGCGCCTGGGCGTCGAGATAGCCGGCCAGGCCCGGCGGCGGCGGCGCGTTCTGCAGCGGCTCATTGACCAGGTCATACCCCCATATCGCCGCGTTGCCCCTGTACCGGCGGGCGATCCGCTCCCACAGTGCCACCCAGTGATCCTGGTACAGCGGCTCGTTGAAGATGGCCAGGTCGTTGTTCTTGTACCGCCCGCCCGGCGGGGAATGCATGTCCACCACCACCTTGATTCCGTAGCGGCGGCAGGCGGCAAGGGCTTTGTCCATCTCGTCCAGCCGGCCGGCCAGCCATCGATCGTACTCGTCAAGATCGCGGTCGGTTCCGGCGCGGCCCCAGTTGCGCGTGATCTGCCAGCGGATGACGTTTGCCTTCCACTCCGTGCCGAGCACCCGCAAATCATCGTCCCGGAAAACGTTGGGCGACATCACTCCGCGCAGGCGCGGCAGGTTGTGGCCCCGGAACGCCGGCGGCGCGTTTGCCGGCGGCGCGGGGCGAGCCGGGGGGCTTTTGAGAACCGTGACGAGGATGCCGTCAAACCACGCCGTGCCGGAGCTTCCCTGAAGGCCGAGGCTGAGTTCTCCGGCCGCGGCGTCTTTCGCGATCCGGGCGCTGAACCGGAGCCGGCGCCAGTCGAACGTGCCGAACACGCCGTTCTCGTTATCCCAGAAGGGGCCGTCCTCTTTGGAGCGATAGTGGAGCATGAACTTGACGCCAAGGTATGGGGCCGGGGGCTTGCTCACGTCCTCTGCCCTGGCCTCACACTCGAACAGGAGCCGGCAGCCGCGGTATTGGTCAAGGTCCAGCGGAAGCCTGAGCATGTGCGTGTCGCCGGCCTGATCGCGCGCCGCCGTGATGCAGAGGGAAGTTGTTCCGCCATGGCCCTTGACCCAGCTCGCGAAACCGGCGCGCGGCCACGCCTGCCGCTCCGCCGGCGTGTTGAACCCGGTTTCAAAGACCACATCGCCGACACGGGGCGCGGCATTGCCATTGGAGTGAAAGACCGATGCCATGATAATGACGATAGCGTATTCGGTCAGTCTCATTTCGTAACTCAGGAGACAGAATTCAGCTGTCAGAATGGAATTGCAGGGAGAATGCGAAAAAAAGGCGCTACGCGCGCTGCATTGGCGAATTGTCCTTCTTGCTCTTCGATGGCTGAATTTTCTGGATTCCGGAGCCTGTTTCCCTGAAACGCGCTCACGGCGCGCGCCGGCGGACGAGTTCAAGCGTGGCGGGCATGCCGAAGAACTCGCCTTCGAACCGCTGCGGCGTCGCGTTCGAGCGTGACAGTTCGATTTCAACGGCGGTTGCCCGGCCATTTAACTCCGGGATGATGCGCTGCGTCACCGCGATGCCGGGCGCGTGCCCCGCTGCCGGTTGCCGGGAATCTGCCTGGCGCGAGCGCGGCTCGAAAACGCACTCGGATCGCTCGCCGCCGCCTTCAACCAGCGGAATGCTCATTTCCGCGGAACCGGCAAGAACCCCGGCCCGAAAACGGATGAACGCAGTCAGCCCGTCAACGGCATTTGCCGGCAGGTCTTTTCCGAGCCGCCACTCTTTCCGGTACAACTGGCGCTGGACGCGGCCGGCGCGAATGCGATTGCCTTCGCAGAAAAAGCGAAGACCGGCGTGGTCCCAGAGCGCCGTGTCTTCCCGTATCGTGTCGTCCGGCTCGCTGATGCGGCGTGTATGCCGGATTGGCAGGAGGCTGTCCGGCTCAAGGTCCGACACCTCGTCCTGGCGCTTTCCCGCGATACTGAGCGAGCGGCCTGCGCGAAGAATCTCCCGGCCGTGCAGATTTGTCAGCGTGATCGAGTCAACCATGACGCCCTCAATTCCCCGTGAACGGACCCGGTATTCCAGGATTTCCGGCCGCGGTCCATTGACAATCGGGCCGGACGCACTGAGAAGGGCCAGCCGTCTGCCGAACGCTTCTGCCTCCTCCGGCGTTTGAAACGCCATGGCCGGCAGCGCGGCTTCCTGCGCCTTGAGCGGCATGATGAAGGCAGTTGTGAGAATCGCGAGCCCAAGCGCGGCCCGGGCCGCGGCGCTCATGGCTCGCCCTCCGGCTTTTCACCCGGCGCATCGCCTTGCGCGGGGGTTGGGGCGGCCGCGGCGCACGGCATGGGCAGGCCGGCCAGCAGTTCAGCGCGGCCGGCCTGGATGGCCTCGAGCAGTTCCGCCTCGGCTTCATAGCAGAGAAGATTCAACTCGGTCAGGACGAGTTCCCGTTCCCTGGCGCGGAGCCGTTCCTGTTCATGATCCGCGCGCGACAGGGCGCCGGATTGGAACGCGGCCAAAGTTTTGGCGCGGTCCAGTGCCGGACTTTGCTCCTCGCGCATTGCCGCCAGCCGGTCAATGGCATGGCGCCAGGCATCGTAAGTCCTTGCCACGGACGCGGAAATTTCTCCGTTCAAGCGCTCGATTTCCGCAAGGGTGTTCAGCCGGTCCGCCGCGAGCCGCCGGACCTGCGCGCTGATGTCGCCGGCGTCCCAGGCGGGGATTTTGAGATAGGCCCTGGCGTATAAGCCACGGGTCATATCGTCATTGTCCCCGGAATCGGGGCTGCGATAGCCGAACGCGGCGCCCGGCGTGGGCCAGCGCCCAAGGCGGGCGAGGCGTATGCCTTCCGCCTGGATGCGCGCCTGGTCATGCAGCGCCTGCGCGTCGCTCCGCCTGGCCAGGGCCCACTCCAGGCATTGCGCGAACGGCGCTCCGGGCGCGGCATACCATTCCGGCGCAGCCGGCTCGAAGGGCTCCGCAAGGTCGAAGCCGCACAGGTTCGCAAGCCGGCGCCGGGCGAGAATGTGTTCCGCGAGCGCCTTTTCGGCCGCCAGCATGGCTTCGCGCGCGCCGGCGCGCAGGCTTTTCAGACGATCCGCAAGCTCGTTGTCAGGGTCGGCCAGGCTTTCGATCGAATCCCTGGCTTCGGCCGAAAGCACGGCCTGGAGCTCGGCCAGCTCGAGCCGGATTGCCGTGCGCAGTGCGGCCGAGTATGCCTTTACAGCCTGGTTCCTGATCATGCAGAGCGTCCGCTCCTCGATGCGCCCGGCCATTTCAACGCCGATCCCGGCCGCGCGGCGCCGCGCCGCATTCTGGGGAAACTCGAACAGCGATTCTCCGAAGTCGCCGTCCACCTCGCCCAGCACTTCTCCGCTCTCGAACTCGTAGCGCGCGCCGGCCCTCAGGTTGAGCTTTGGCGACGACCTCGCCCGCGCCTGGTCCACGCCGGCCTCCGCCGATTCGAGCCTGGCCCCGATTATGCCGCGGGCCGCGGCGTTGGAAACGGCGCGCTGAACGCACAGCTCCATGTCCAATGCTGCGCCGCGTCCAGCAAGGGCGGGACAGCAGAGCGCGGCCGCGAGGGCGAGCGCAATGCCTGGCCGCAATCCAGGATGACTGCCCGCGCGGGCATCAGATCTGAACCCTGAACCCCGGCGCCTGAATAGTTGCCTTTCACTCATGATTGCCATCCAGGAGCGATTTAAGTTCCGCCTTTATTGTCCTGTTCGTTTCCCGGCTCCGGGCGCGTTCGATCGCCCCGCGCGCCTTCGCGTCGAAACGCGGCTGCCGCGCGAGATGGCGCACGGCCATGCGCCGGACTTCCTCGCTGGTGTCCGATAGAGCCGCGAGCAGGCCGGGCATGTTGTTGCATTCCCCCATCGCCTGGACCGCGCTTTCGCGCTCGAACCAGTGGCCTTCGCCGCTCATTGCCAGAACCGCCGCCAGTGTTTCCAGGCTGCGAGCCGACCCGATCCTGCCCAGTGCCATGATCGCCCGCTGACGGACCGGCCATTCAGGGTCGTACGCCAGCGCCGCCATCGGTACGGCCAGTTGCGGGACAGGCAGGGCGCCTGCCAGTTCGGCGGCCGTCAGCCTGGCCCGCCAGTCCGCGGCGACGCTCATGCGAACCACGATGTCGCAAAAGACGCCCGTTTCCGGCGCGAGCGCACAATCCGGCGGCGGCCGGCGCAGCGCGCCCAGCAGGCGCAGCCCCAGCGCGTAGTGATCGAGCGCGGCCGCCGGATTATCCGTCAGCGCCAACTGCAGCCGGTCGGCGACCTCGAACGGCGCGACAGCCCCGGCCGGAAGCCCGGCGCAGTCTTTGAAAAATAACGCATCTCCGGCAAACCCGGCGCCGGGCGCCGCGGCCAGGCACAACCCGGCGGCCAATGCAGGCGCCAGGTGCCCGAATCCGCCGCCTCGGAAACCATTGAACCCCGGCATTTGCCTATTCATAGCGCAGCGCCTCCGCGGGATCGAGCCTGGAGGCGGTCATTGCCGGAAAGATGCCGGAAAGCAGCCCCACAACCGAGGCGGTTCCCACCGCCACCAGGAAAAAGGCCGGCCGGAACACGGGCGACCAGCCTTCGGTTTCCGTGATTGATTCTGCGATGAACCCTGCCGCGCTCGTCGCGAAATAGATTCCCAGCAGAACCCCGAACAGGCCGCCAAGCAGGCAGGTCAGCACGGATTCTGCCAGGAAATACGACAGGACATCGCGGTCGCGCGCGCCGATGGCTTTCCAGACCCCGATTTCACGGGTGCGCTCCTTGACGTTGACCAGCATGATATTCATTATGCCGATGCCGCTGACGACAAGCGAAAAAGCGGCAATGCTGGCGGCCAGCAGGCGAAAGGTGTCCAGCGTCTGCTCCTTCTGCCGGAGCAGCTCGTCCTGGCAAAATACGCGGAAATCCTCCGGGTTCCTGTCCGGCAGGCGCGCCAGGATTTCGGCGGGGAGCTCGTCGCGCAGCCGCAGCGCGGAGGACGTGTCGCGCGCCTGGATCAGGAGGCCGTTGATGACTTTCGCGCCGGTCCGTTCCTGCGCGGCCGCAAGCGGAACTATCACGCGGTTATCGTAATCGAAGCCCATCAGGTTGCCGCGCGGCTCCAGGACCCCGATCACGCGCCAGCGCGCGCCAAGCATGAAAAGAGTGCTGCCATCAGCGATCCCGCCCGGAAAGAGGCGGCTCGCCAGGCCGTGGCCAAGCACGCAGACGCGGGCCGCCCGCGCCACGTCGTCGGCAACCAGGTATCTTCCGCGCGCCGTCCTCAGATTGCGTATCACCGCCCCGTCCGGCGTCCCGCCTTCAACCTGGGCGCGCATGGGCTTTTCGCCCGGCCGGCTGACGTCCGTGCGCAGAACCATTTGCGGGGCGATGCGCCGAATGGCCGGGAATGCGCGCGCCAGGGCATCGACATCCCGCGGTGTCAGGGTCGCGGGCCGCTGCGGCAGGATTGAAGGCTCTACCGCCGCCGGCGCCGGAGCCGGCGGGCGGGCGCCGTCATCCGGGCCGGGCGCGACCCCGGACTCGGGCGCTGCTTCGTCCATTGCGGGCCCGGCCTGCGCCGCGAGACCGGCCTGCGGCTCATAGCGGTCTTCAAGGAACACGAGGTTGACGCCCAGCCGCTCGATGAAGCCCTGCAGCTGCTCGCGCCCGCCCTCGATGACAGCCAGGCTGGCAATCACGGCCGCCGTGCCGATGACGACCCCGAGAATGGACAGCCCGCGCCGCAGCGGGTTGACAGCCAGCTCCCGGAAAAAAGATTCAAGCAGGGTTAGAATATCCATGGCTCACGGAACATGGCGGGAAAAGAAAGCCGCCGGTAAATACGGGACAAGCGCGGGGAATCTCCGGGCGCGGAATTCGCGGAAGCAGGCTTCAATGGCCTTGGTTTTATTTTCAGTGTCATCGCGCGAATCGGGTTGTCATGTGTGTCAAGGCGCGTTGTTGCCGCACAGGCGCCCGTCGCGCATTTCCACGCGCCGCCTTGCCCATGCAGCCACCGAGGAGTCGTGCGTGACCAGCACCACGGAGGACTTGGTCTGCTCGGCTATCCGGGTGAACAGGCCGAGAATGTCCCGGCCGGTTTTGCTGTCGAGGTTGCCCGTCGGCTCGTCGGCCAGGAGCAGTTCCGGCCGGTGGATGAGCGCGCGCGCAATGGCAACGCGCTGTTTTTCGCCCCCTGAGAGCTGGGCCGGCGTGTGGTTGGCCCGCGAGCCGAGCCCGACCTCTTCCAGCGCCGCAAGCGCGCGGCGCCTGCGTTCGCGCCTCTGGGTTCCCGCGAAAACCAGGGGAAACATCACGTTGCGCCAGGCCGGCTCGCGCGGAAGCAGGTTGTACGACTGGAATACGAAGCCGATGCGCTCGCGCCGCGTCCTGGCAAGGCGGTCGCTGGAGAAAACCGAGACCTCGGTCCCGTCGATCCGAACGGAACCGCAGGTGGGCCGGGAGAGGAGCCCGAGGATCGACAGCAGGGTTGTCTTGCCGCAGCCGGATGGGCCAAGCACCGCCATGCGCTCGCCGGGCTGCACAGTGAGGTCAATGTCGAGCAGGGCGTTCACGGCCGCGTCCCGGCCTGGAAGATAACGCTTCTGAACGCCTTGGAGCTGAATCAGCATGTCACTCCCGAATGATCCTGTCGCCCTCGCCCAAGCCGGAGCGGACCTCGGTGTATTCCCCGTCGGTCAGCCCGAGCTCAACGCCAATGCGCTCGGCCTTTCCGCCGGGGCCGATCCGAAGCACGTGCGGACCCTTGTCCGAATGCCGCACAAAGGCCGCCGGGATTGCGAGCGCGCCCTGGCGCGAGTCAACCTGGATTCGGACTTCCGCGGTGAGCCCCGCCTTCAGGCGCAAGTCCGGGTTCTGGACGATCACTTCGACGGGCACCACCGCGGTCTGGCCGTGCCGCCGGCCTTTCATTCCTGTCATCGAAACAAAGCCTTCATAGGCGCGCCCCGGAACATGCGTGGCGGTTATCGTCGCCGGCTGGCCGACACGGATGCGGGCTGCGTCGCGCTCGAAGAATTCGGCGGTGACCCGCATGGAGGCGATGTCGCCGACCAGCAGGGCCGGCCCGCGCTCAACCATGATCGTCGCCCCGTCCGGCGGAAGCGGCTGGCGGAGGCTTTTGTCCAGGGCGAGAACCACGCCGTCGAACGGCGCGATGGGCGCCGCCTTCTTCAGCCGCTTCCCGAGCAGGTCCAGGTCGATCCGCGCCCGTAGCAGCTTCGCGTCAAGGTCGGCCATCTCCGGCGAAATCGGGGCGCCCTCGATTTCATGCAGGCGGAACAGGGCGCTTTGAAGGGCGCTTTCCGCCGCGTCGCGCCGGGCCAGGGCCGCGTCGCGCTCGTTGCGGGAAGCCATGCCCAGCCCGTGCAAATCCAGCTTGAGCCGGGCCGCGCGGCCGGCCTCGTCTGCCTCCGCCCGGGCCTTGTCCGCCTGTTGCTCAGCCTCGACGATGTCAACGGTCTCGCGCCGTTCCTGCAGAACGCGGCGCCGGAGCTCCAGCGCCGCAACCTCGGACTCGGCGATACGCAGCCGCCCGTCCAGCTCGGAGAAGTCAGCGCGCAGCAGGGCCTTGCCGGATTTGACGGCCTCGCCCTCGTGCACGAGCACTTCCAGCACGCGCAGCGCGGGATCAATCGGTATCGAGGCAACACGCGTCGGCTCCAATACGCCGTCTTCGACGCAGGCCTCGGCCATGTCCCGCTTCTGAACCGCCGCGACGTCCGGAGCGGGCGAAGCCGCGCCAGGGCCGGCCGGGGCGGACTGGCGCCGGCCGCACGCGGAAAGCGAGCCCAGGAGCGCCAGCAGTGCGGAAAGGCTGATCAGCCAAAAGCCGGTTCTGATGTGGGGCGAATGCATTCCATAACCCTCTCGCCGGCGCCGGGAACCGCGGCTGAGTCCCGCCGCCATCCGCCGTGCGCGCGATCTGTACGGTCATGGCCGCCGGGCGGGACAGTTTCACGGCATACCCGGCAGCTTAATTGTCTGGCGTTCCCGCGCCAGCCTTAGATATACTACGCCCATGGCAGAAGTCAACAGGAACGTAAGCGCGGGCGCAGGACAGGCGGTCCGCCATGTTCGACGGCAGCGCGCGATGCGCCGGAAGCCGGCAGCCTGCAGCCCATCGGCCCGGATATGAGATACGCCCTGGTATCCGATCTGCACGCGAACGAGCAGGCGTGGAAAACCGTGCTACTGGATATCCGCAGCCTGCGCGCGGATGTCATTATCTGCCTCGGGGATGTCGTCGGGTATGGCCCGAACCCGGCCGAGGTTCTCGAATCCGCGCACGCGAACGCGGATTACCTGGTAATGGGCAACCATGACGCGGCGCTGTGCGGCAAGCTTGACGCTGATTGTTTCACCGAGCGCGCCCGCGAATCGCTGGAGTGGACGCGAACCCGGGTCAACGCCGACGCCCTGGAATTCCTCGGCAGCCGCCCGCTCTCCCTCGCCGGAGACGGCTTCCGCTGCGCTCACGGAGAGTTCGGCGAAACATGCCTGTTCCGATACGTGTTCGAGCCGGAGGACGCGCGCGATTCATGGGCCGCCGTCGAGGAGCCGCTTCTGTTCGTGGGGCATACGCACCAGCCCGGCATTTTCGTGCTGGGCGACAGCGGCGTGCCGCGCGCGGCGCCCGCGCAGGATTTCGAACTCGAGCCGGGCAAGCGCTTCCTTGTCAATGTCGGATCCGTGGGCGAGCAGCGCGACGGCGATGTGCGCGCCAGCTATTGCATTTATGACTCCTCCGCCGCCGCGGTGTACTGGCGCAGGCTTCCCTATGACCTTGACGCGTTCAGGGACGCCATCCGCCGGGCCGGCCGGTCCGAAGCCGGGCATGCCGTTTTCGAGTGCGATCCGCGCCTCGCGCACGCAGGGGCGCGGCAGTTCGCCGGGTTCCACCCGCCGGAAAAGCATGAACAGGGCGTGCAAGGCGCTCTTCCCGTTCAGGCCATTGAGCGGATCAAGCGCCAGGCCGTGCGCTGGCGGCGCCTGGCCCTTGGGCTCGGCGCGGCCGCCATCCTGCTCGCCGCGCTCGCGCTTGGAATATGGCACTCCTACAGGGACAGGAGCCAGGTCATTGCGGCCGGGCCGGCCGGAAACTCCGCCGGGCGCGGCGCGTTGGAGCCCGATGCCGGCCTTCTGCCCGCGCCCGGGGAAATGATTGCCGCCGGAAAGCCCATTCCGGGCTGGGAGGTGCGCCTTGGAAACCGGCGCGCGCAATCAATCGAATGCGCCATGCTCGAGGACGGCGCCCCGGCGTATTGCCTTCGCTCCCGATCGCGGAAAAACGAGCTGCGCATGGTATCCGGGCTCATATCAGTGCTGCCGGGCGAGAGCCTCGCCCTCGATGCGTGGGCGCGGAAGAGCCCCGATTTCAAAGGCCGCCTTGCGTTTGTCGTGTCCGTGATACGGGATGAAGACGGAAGGGAAGACAGGATTGACCAGTGCGTGGTCAAGGAGCCGGTGCGCCGGCGCAAGGACGGCTGGCTTCAGGCGCAGGAAACCTTCAAGGTTCCCGCGCGCGCAAGGGCCGTCGAAGTCTCGGTACGCGGCGAGTTCACCGGGATTGCATGGGTCAGGGAAGTTGCGCTGACCCGCAGGCAGGCAAGCCGGGACCCGGACGCGGAGCGCGCTCAATAACCGGCGGACCCGGGCGCGCGCGGCCGCGATGTACGTTGGGTCCCGACCGAATGGCGCAGAACGCCGGGTTCACTCTTCGCCTTTCTCATGTTGGCCTCGTTCCCTTGCACTCCGGGAAGGCGGAACATCCCCAGAACTCGCCCTTGGGCGACTTGCGCCGGCGCATGGGCTTGCCGCATTGCGGGCATTCGGGCGCGTCCTGGGTTTTCCGCTGTTCGCGCGCCTCGACGCGCCTGGCCATGAGCCGCTCGCTGAACCCTCCGGTTTCCTCGAAGGCCTTGCCCTGCGACTCGATCTGGCGCTTGAGCATGTTCAGCGCGCGGCCGGTGATGATGAGCAGGGTGTTGGCCACCACCACCGCGTCGTCGGAATCCAGCCAGCGAGCGTACTTCTTGCGCTGTTCCAACGCGTGTTTGGCCGATTCATAGACCATATCGTCCTTGAACGGAGCCTCATCGAGCGAGATTGCGTTGATCGCCTTCGCTTCAGGGGAATGTGCCGACCATGGCAACTGCCCGCGGTCCAGGATGAAGATTTCGTAATCGCCGCGCAGTTCGCTCAGGCTCGCCCGCGCAACGTCGGTGAGCTTCATCTCGGTATCCTTGGAGGTGGAGGAACGTTCCGAACCCTCGATGATGTTCTGGCGCCCGCTGCGCGCGGCCTGGATCATCTGGTCGTACTGCCGCCCCTTCGGATCGTAGAACTTCGCGCCAGCCTCGCGCGGATCAGATGTCAGGAACCGGCGGCAAAACCGAAGCGTGTCGAGCTGCACGATCGTGGCCAGCGTGAAGGAATGCAAGCGGCGAAAACCCCCGTGTTTGTCGAACAGCTCAGGCATGGCGTACTCCCCGGCGGTTTGCGGGACCTTATTGACCCTGTTGCCCCCGATGTCGTAGCGGTAAGTTTGGTCAATAAGGTCCCCTTTGTCAACAGCGACTTCTTCAACGCCTTCAGTGAGCCGTGCTTGACAAGGCTTGCCATTGTTTAAGGGAGCGTATTGCGTCAATTTTCGACTCTTCAGGCGTGCGGCCGTGAAAGGTGGGTGCGATTTCGATGGTGCATACCCCGTTGAACTTCATGGCCCTCAAAACCCCGGCGATCTCGGGAACCGGCACGCTTC
>JAAZAB010000251.1 GCA_012514555.1 Lentisphaerota bacterium | reverse complement strand
GCGCGAGCAGCGCCGCCGGAACCGCCGCGCGAACCAGAACTCCCTTCAAGCGTTTTCCCATCATCTGGGTTTAAGAATAAGGTACAGCGGCGCGGAAATACAAGCCTTAATGCATTGTCGGAATCGGCATTGAACCCGGCCGGCGCGCTCAGGCGCGGGCCTTGAGACGGGCTTCATGAAGGATGGAATAAACCGGGCCGGCGGGCGTCAGCTCGCTTCTCATCAGGAGCGCGCGCTCCACCAGCGTCCGGCCAAACGCCTTGCTGTTCAGGGCCAGGGCCCTTGCCAGGGCCGCGCCGTTGCGGGCCGAGCGCGACCGGCCGAGCGTCAGGTGCGCTGAAAACGCCCGGTCCTCCAGCTTGAACCCGAGCGCCAAAACCGCCGCGCGGATTTGCGCCTGGAGCGCCGAAACGGCCGCCGACCCGTCGCCGATCCCGGCCCATATCACGCGCGGCGCGTCCGCCCTGCCGAAAAAGCCAAGCCCGGCCGCCTCCATCTCGAACGCAACGACGCTTGCGCAGCACGCGTCCAGGGCCGGCTCAAGCTCCGGCGCCCGGACTGCTTCCACGTCGCCGAGAAACACCAGCGTGAGGTGCATGCGCCCTGGGTCAACCCACCTGATGTCCGCGCCCGCCTTGCGCAGGGCGTCCTGGGCGGCCGAAAGGGCATCGCGCACCTGCTGCGCCGCCTCGACGGCAATGAACAGCCGCATCCACGCGCCCGCGGCCGCGCCGGCGGCCGGCCTGTCTTCCGGTGTTGCTTTCAATGCGCCATTATCATATCGTGAAGCCGTTCAAACAGCAAGCCGACCGCCGGGCGGGCTTTCTCACGGAGCGCCCGGAGGAGCGCCGCCGGGGCCGGGCGCGCCTTTTGCGGGCAATCCCGGCCAGGGCGGAATGGACAAATCATCCAACAGGAATACAACCGCATGACGGAGAAAATGCTGAAGCAGCTCTACGCCGGCCGGCAAAGCGCGCTCGGCAGGTACCGCGCCATACAGGCCGGCGACGCCGGCAGGGTTTTCCTGTTCCGGCTCGAGCTGTGCATGCTGCTGTTCAAGAACATGCCCGGGCTGCCCGGGCTCGTCCTGCGCCGCCTGTTCTACCGCGGGCTTTTCAAAAGCATGGGGCGTAACGTCATCATCGGCGCCGGCGTGACCCTGAGGAATCCCCGCAACATCGCCGTGGGCGACAACGTCGTTCTCGACGATTACTGCGTGCTCGACGCAAAGGGCGCCGAATGCGCCGGCATCGCGATCGGGAACAACGTGTTCGTGTCCCGGAACGTCATCCTCTCCTGCAAGGACGGCGGCATCGCAATAGGCAGCAACATCACCATCGGCCCGAACACGATCATCCACTCCGTGGCCGAAAGCAGGGTCGGCGTGGGCGACTATTCCATGATCGCGGCAAACTGCTACCTGATAGGCACGGCGCCGTACCGCCGCGACCGCACGGACATTCCCATGATGGAACAGGGGCTGGAGCCCGGCCGCGGAGTGGTGATCGAACGCGACGTCTGGCTCGGGGCCGGAGTGACGGTCGCCGACGGGGCGCTCATTCGCGAGGGCTCCGTGATCGGGGCGCATTCGTTCGTTCGCGGTGAAATCCCGGCCTACAGCATCGCAGCCGGCCAGCCGGCAACCGTGCGCCGCTGCCGGAAAACAGAAAAGGCATGAGAACCGGTTTTGACATGCCGCGTCCCTTCCGCTAGACTGGCCGCCATAACCACCAGTCGGGAGCGGGCGGGCGCCTCGCGGATTTCCCGGATTTCAAGGCCGGGGCGGGGCTTGAACAGGTCCCGGTCGGATTCGTTTCCCGCCCGCTCCCGCCATTCCGGGCCAGTCCCGGCGGAGCGCTTCATGCGGGACATCCAAAACGACCACGACGACCGCCAGATTCCAATCCGGCAGGCCGGAATCAAGAACCTCCGCTATCCAATAGCCGTACTTGACCGCGAAAACAAGCTCCAGCACACGGTCGGCACAATCGGCATGAGTGTGGACCTGCCGCATAATTACAAGGGCACGCACATGTCGCGCTTCGTGGAAATACTGGTCGAGCTCGAGGGCCGGATTTCGCCGCGCCACCTTGGCTCCGTGCTGAAGACCATTTCAAAGCGGTTCGACTCCACCACGGCCCACCTCGAGCTGCGCTTTCCGTATTTCATCGAAAAGCAGGCTCCCGTCTCGATGGCGCGGTCCTACATGGATTACCAGTGCGCCTTCCTGGCCGCCTACGACCGGCGCCGCCGCCCGACGCTGGACCTGGTGCTCGAGGTGGCCGTGCCGGTCTCCACCCTGTGCCCCTGTTCAAAGGCGATAAGCAGCCATGGCGCGCATAACCAGCGATCCACCGTGACGATGCGGACCCGGAGCAGGAGCCTCGTGTGGATCGAAGAGCTGGTCGAGATTGCGGAAGCCGAGGCCAGCTCCCCGCTTTTCGCGCTGCTCAAGCGGGCGGACGAGAAACATGTGACCGAAAGCGCATACTCACGCCCGCGCTTCGCGGAAGACGTCGCCCGCGCTGTGGCACTGCGGCTCAAGGCCGACCGCCGCATCACCTGGTTCCAGGTGGAAAGCGAAAACATGGAAAGCATTCACAACCACAACGCCTATGCCACGGTCATCGGCGGCGCCGCGCGGACCTGAGCCCGTCCTGGAAACATACTGGTCGGCAACAGAATTTTTTATCCCGGGTTTTGCGATTGGTCAGAGTGCGGCAGATGCAAGGCGTAGCGGGTGAAGGCGTATTAACATACTCCGAACCCGCTGCAACACAGCAGATGCCGCACTATGGCCAATCCCTCGCGGTTTGAAAAATGAACATCTTTTACAACAGCTCACCCGCACTTTTTCGTTCATGGCAATTCAAACGCAATGCAGTTGTAAAAACCTGATGGTTTACCCATTATAAGTATTGTTCATTTTTCAAACG
>JAAZAB010000250.1 GCA_012514555.1 Lentisphaerota bacterium | reverse complement strand
TGCGCGCACGGCATCCATGCCCGGCAGTACATGGTCGCGGAATGCCCTGGCTTTCTTTTCAATGGCTTCCTCTCCGCCGGCTGCCGCAATAGTCTTCTCGAGTCCAGCCACATCCTTGTCCAGCTTGCCCGCCAGCGCGCTCACCCTGCCCAGCAGGCCGGCCGCAGGGCCGGGCTTCGCGCCGGCAGCCTTGAGCGCCACCGCGGTTTCCGCCACCTGGCCGCTGAAGGCGAGCACGGCAGGAATAATCTGCCGCTTTGCAATCTGCAGGCAGGTCAGGGCTTCGATATTGAGCGTCTTGACATAGTGCTCAAGCATTATTTCCACGCGCGAATCCAGTTCCGCCCTGCTCAAAACCCCGTGCTTCGCGAGCACTTCGCCGTTCTCCTTTTCGAGCAGGGAAAGAATGCTGTCCACGCAGTTCGTTATGTTCGGCAGGCCCCTCTTGGCGGCCTCCTCGTGCCAGGACGCCGAATAGCCGTTGCCGTTGAAAATCACCTTGCGGTGCGCCCTGGCAATGGACACGCACAGCGCCCTGGCGGTTGCCGCCACGTCGCGCGACTTTTCCAGCTCGTCCGCCATGGCCCCGAACGATTCGGCGACGATCGTGTTCAAGACGAAATTCGCCATCGCGGGCGACTGTGACGAGCCAAGCATGCGGAATTCGAACTTGTTCCCGGTGAATGCGAAAGACGATGTTCTGTTGCGATCGGTCATGTCCCTGGGCAGCTTCGGAAGGGTTGAAGCCCCGAGAAAAATATCCTTGACGCCGGGCCCGCCGCTCCTGGTTCCGCCCCCGGCCATCTGTTCAAAAATGCCCGCAAGCTGCTCGCCGAGGAAGATTGATAGAATCGCCGGCGGCGCCTCGTTCGGCCCGAGCCGGCAATCATTGCCCGGCGCGGCAACCGTCGCCCTGAGGAGCTTGCCGTACGTTGAAACTGCCTGAACCACCGCGCAAAGGCAGATAAGGAAGGTCACATTCTCGTGAGGCGTAACGCCCGGCTCCAGAAGGTTCAGCCCGTCGTCCGTGGCCAGGGACCAGTTGTTGTGCTTGCCCGAGCCGTTCACCCCCGCAAACGGCTTCTCGTGCAGCAGGCACACAAAGCCGTGCCGCAGCGCCACGTCCTGGAGCGTCTCCATGGTCAGGTGGTTCCAGTCGGTGGCGACATTCACCGTGCCGTATATCGGGGCAACCTCGTACTGGCCGGGCGCGACCTCGTTGTGCTGGGTTTTCGCGGAAACCCCCAGCCTCCAGAGCCGCTTGTTCAAGTCCGCCATGAACGACCCTATCCGGTCGTGCAGCGTCCGGAAATACTGGTCCTCCATTTCCTGGCCCTTCGGGCTGGGCGCGCCAAAGAGCGTGCGCCCGGTCAGCATGAGATCTAGCCGGCGGTCCACAAAACGGCGGTCCACCAGGAAATATTCCTGCTCCGCCCCGAGAGTCGCCGTCACACGCCTGCTGGTCTTGTTGCCAAGCGCGCGCAGCACGCGCATCGCCTGGCGGTTCAGCGCCTCCATGGAACGAAGCAGAGGCGTTTTCGTGTCCAGGGCCTCGCCCGTGTATGAGCAGAACGCGCTGGGAATGAACAGCGTCGTGTTCTCCCCGTCCTTCTTCACAAAAACCGGGCTCGTGCAGTCCCACGCCGTATAGCCGCGCGCTTCGAAGGTGGCGCGCAGGCCGCCGGATGGAAAGCTGGAAGCGTCCGGCTCGCCCTTGATCAGCTCCTTTCCGCTGAATTCCATTATGGTCGTGCCGTCATTCAGGGGCGCAATGAAGGCGTCGTGCTTCTCGGCCGTACTCCCCGTCATGGGCTGAAACCAGTGCGAAAAATGGGTGGCCCCCTTTTCCAGGGCCCAGTCTTTCATGGCCGTGGCTATCACGTCGGCCGTCGGCAGGTCCATGGCCGTGCCGTCATCAATCGTGGCGCGAAGCTTCGCGTACACTGACTTGGGCAGGCGCTCGCGCATGGCCGAGTTGTTGAAAACATCCGAGCCGTACAGGTCCGGCACAAGGCTTTTCAGGTCGGACTGTCCGTCATTACTCATACCATCTCCTTTGTTGCGCTATTCAATTTCGAAAACCGGCGCAGGCCGGCGCTTGTGAGCCGAAGATTCAACCCATTGCCGGACCCGTCGCAGCCGTTCCTCAGGAATGCCGGCGGTGCTCCGGGCATGGACCGCCTGAAGCGCCTGGTCAAGATCGGCGTACGAAACGCCCAGTTCCTCCTCGTCGCTCTGGCCCGGCCACAGCCCGGCAGTGGGGACTTTCCTGATGATGCGGTCGGGTATGTCGAGGGCTCGGGCAAGCTCCCAGACCCGGGTCTTGTAAAGGCCGCCCAGCGGAAGAATGTCGGCCCCGCCGTCCCCGTATTTCGTAAAATACCCCACCGCCAGCTCCGTCCTGTTGCCCGTGCCGACGACAAGATAAGAGAGCGTGTTCGCCATGAAGTACAGGACCGACATTCGAAGCCTCGCCTTCAGGTTCGCCTCGGCCATTCGCGTGCCGCCTGACAGGACGCTGACAAGGGCCCTGTATGTTTCATCAAGCCTGACAGTGAGCGTCATCACACCCAGCTTCGTCGTGATCAACAGGGCATCCTCCTTGTCGCGGGGATCCGACTCGCAAGGCATGATCACGCCCAGCACGTTGGCGCCCATCGCTCTTTTGCAGAGCGTTACAGTGACCGCGGAGTCTATGCCGCCGCTCAGCCCCACCACAGCTCCCCTGGCGCCCGAATCACGAACGTTCTGCGCAATCCACATTGATATCTTGTCCGCAAGGTCAGGCATAAAACCCCTCCATCAATTATTGAGAGTCAACTGTGTCCAGCAAGATCCGTGCCAAAAGACATTACAGCGACAGAACGACCCGCCTGGAAATTG
>JAAZAB010000249.1 GCA_012514555.1 Lentisphaerota bacterium | reverse complement strand
GGCCAGCGTGCCCAGCTGCGAGCGCACGAACCCTGCCAGGTCGGACAGCGCCGCCTTCAGGTTGTCGAACGACCAGTCCCGCGTGGTCAGCCACTCCAGGCTGCGCCGCAGGCCCCGATCCAGCGCAGCGGCCACGCGGTCCGACCAGGTCACGATGCCTTGCCAGGTCTCACTCTCGGCAACCTTCAGGAGCCATGCGTTGATCTGCTTGAGCCCTTCAATGAACCGATCATACCAGGGCTTACTGACGGCCTTGCGCAGCGCCTCGATGATGCCTTGATATGTGCTGACGACGCCGGAGCCTTCCGTTGCGGCCTGCTCGGCCACGCCGCCGAAGCGGCCACGGACGGCGCGCATGAGGGCGTTGACAAACTCGTCCGCTGTCCCCCTAAAGGCGCCGCCGGCGTCGAACTTCCCGCCCGCCGCCTGCAGATCCTTCATTGAAATCAAGGCCCGGCGCGCGCCCTCCATGGCCTCGCCGAACTGCCCGACCTGCGCCCGCTGGAAGATCATGATGATCTCTTCCAGGGGCTTCTGCGCGCCGGCCGCCCAATCGGCCAGATCCGTCAGGAAGCGCTTGTAATCCGCCTGCACCGCCGCCAGGCCCACAACCGCCTGCACCATCTGCATCGGCGTGAAGGGCGTCTTCAAGCTCAGCTCTTCGGCATACCGCTCAGCCTCTGCGGCTGCATCCCCGAGCAGGCGGCGCAGGACCGCGCGGACATCTGCAAGGTGCATGTTCTCCTTGATGCCCTTGACGATCTGCCAGGCGAGTGCCGCGCCTATCCCGATGCCGATCACCGCCGCCGTCTTCACCAGGCCGCGCAGGATCTCCGAGACCGTCGAGACGACCGAGCGGAACACGGAGGCCAGCGTGGTGATGAGGGTGCGGAAGGCCGAGACGATGCCGCCGACGACGGACGTGGCAACGGACACCAGGCCGCGCAGGAGGCCGCTGGCCACCTTGACGCCGAGGGCCAGGCCGCCGAAGAGAAAGCCGGTGATCGGGCCGCCCTGGGCCAGGGCCGCGCCCACGCGCCCGCTGCCGATGGTCTGCACCGTCTTGTCCACGCTCAGCAGCCCCCGCCGGAGTTTGTTCAGCCCCGTGGTCGCGGCGTCCCTGAACTTCGCCAGGATGGAGAACGTGAACTCTTTGGCCATCAGGTCACCTCAGGAGCGATGTCTCGCGAGATCCGCTCGGCCATCTCCGCCAGGGCGCGCGCCCAGGACACCGGCTCGCCGAGCCACCAGCGGCAGAACTCGACCGCCGGCCAGGCCGCCTCGGGAATCGCGTGTCCATGGCTCGCCCTCCAGTAGAGATCGACGATCCTTCCGCCATTGCGCGTCAGATCCTCGTCGATCTCGTCAGCAAGTTTCCCGCCTGCACCAGGATGCCGATCAGCACGCGCCCGACCAGGACCACGGGCAAGGACCGCACGAACTGGACGCGCAGCTCAACGGCCAGTGTCGGCTCGGGCAGAAGCCAGCTGCGCCCGGTTGCCTCGGCGAGATCCGGCAGCTCCAGCTTCGAGACGCAGGCCGTGAACAAGGGCTCAATGACCTCGTCCCAGAGTTTGGTGTCGGCGTCCGTCAGCAGGCCGGCCAGGGCGTCCGCCAACTCGGCCGGATCCTCGAGGCCGGCCAGGCGCGCGCGAAGGGCCTGCATCTCCGCCAGGCGGCCGAGCACCTCTGTCAGGAGCCCGCCCGAGACCACCGTGATGACGGCGTGGTCGCGCTCGCCGAACCGGACGGTGGCCGACCAGAACGGCTTTCCGAACTCAAGCCACTCGACCGATGAGAAGGCGGCGCGGATGGTCTCCAGCGCCGCCCTGGCTTCTTGCTTCTCAGACATCGCACGTCCTCCCATTTAAGGCACGGACAAAACACGGACGGCCGTTTACGCCGGCGCCGTGGTGGTCGTCGTCGTGGCCGCCGCCGTGGTCGTCAGACCTTCCAGCGTCGTCGCGCCGCCGTCGATGAGGTCGCAGCCCCAGATGATGGCGCTCTCGACGCCGATCGCGCGGACGGCCTCCAGCGTCGGGTTCTCCTTCGCCTTGCGGTCCGGTGTGCCATCTTCCGGCGCCTGGGGCACGCGCAGCATCGGCAGCTGGAACTGCAGGATGTGGCCGAGCGGGTGCGTGAACGTGGCCTCCCAGGCGATGGTGTTCGCGCCGCGCAGCGCCTGGTTGAGCACGTCGTTCCGGTTGAGTTTCGTGAGCGTGAGCGTGATCTCGCGCGTGCAGCTCACGGCGTAGCTGATGACGCTCAGCTCGGTGTCGTCGTGCGGCTGGAGCGGCCCGATTTCGACGGCGTTGTCGATGGACAGCTCCCAATCCTCAACGTCCGGCACGGCCACGCCGTTGATCTCCAGCACGCTGTGGCCGTGCATGAACGGCACGGCGTCGATGCCGCTGTAGTCGATGTCGGCGGCCACGAGCGTGTTGTTTTCGACCTCCCGCTGCGCCCTCCACGAAGCGGTGATCTGCACGTCGCCGTCGCCGGAGCGGGTCGACCGGAAGACCAGGCGCTCGACGACCGCGCCGAGGTAGCGGCGCGGATCCGTCGGCGTGTAGTGGTCCAGGCTGTAGGAGTAGAGGTCGTCGGCCGCTGTGCGGTCCAGGGCGGCGTGCAGCAACGCGCAGACAACCTGCGGCCAGCCGGCGCAGGTGTAGTCGCCGGTGACGGTCTGGGCGTGCTGGATCGCCGCCGCGATCGAGCGGTCCACGCCGCCGTCGAAGTTCGTGTTCGGCTTGTAGGTCTCGGCCGCTGCCT
>JAAZAB010000248.1 GCA_012514555.1 Lentisphaerota bacterium | reverse complement strand
CCACCTGGCGCTCCGGAACCGTGTCCCCGTACTCCAGGTCCGTGCCGGAAACTATGACTCGCCCGGTATGCGTTCCATAATCAAGGTCCGCGGTCAGGAAACCGATCCTTGCCCTGTTAGTCTCGCCGCTGCCGGTGATGGTCCCCACCGACGGAGCGCCGATTGAAATCCAATCGTTGGAAGCTTCGCGGGCGATCGTGTAGCGGAGGATGTAGTTGCCGCTTCCGTTCCACACCTGGAAAGTCTTGTCCCCGGCGTTCGCGCCTTTCTGGATGGTGGCGTTCAAAACCGTCGGATCAACTGCGACGGATGGAAGCGGGTGGGCGATGGTCATGCGGACTTCAATCGTCGTCGGGGAATTCACGGCAAAAACATTGGTCCCAAACCCTTCCGCTCTGCCCACCACGGTGACTTTCCCGGTGTGCACGCCCCGGCTCAAGTAAATTGTATTGTAGGAAATCACTATCAAATTCGTCTCGCCCTCGCTCGTTCCGCCCGTGGAGTCGATTGACATCCATTCCGATCCGGCGGAAACGTAGCACTCGTAGTTCAGCTTGTAATAGCCGCCTGCGCGGTAAACGCCAACCGTCTGGGAATTTGCGCAGTAATCCTCGTTCACTTCGTTGGAGATCACGTTGGCGGTGGCCCGGAGGTGCGGCAGCCAGTCGACCCCGTTGTTGACCAGGTCGGCCGGAATGGCGTAGCTCACCTCGACATTGTCAAGGAAAGAATTCGCCTGGCCATTATAGAGGTCGAACCCGTTGAAGTTCGTGACGCCCTTGTTCACAAAGGGCAGTTCGTCGCTTATGAGCACATAGTCCGAGAACAGCTTCCACGTCCCGGCCTCATAGTCCTGGTACATGTCCAGGCGCGACCACTGTTCGTTCTCCAGGCGATATTCCCCGTCCGTGGCCGTTTTCGTCACCGTGGTCCAGTTTCCGGCGGAGGTCCCGTTCTTCGCCACAAAATGGCCGTTGGTGTCTATATAGAAGACCGTCGCGGCATTCGTGTTTGGCGGCGGAGGGTTCGTGTAGCCGTACAGCATCGTGCGAACCCACATGGTCACCCACACGTTGCTGACCACGTTTTCGAAGCGGTTTGAAAGAGAGCAGTCGAACGGAATCTTTGCGGCCATATCGCCGGAGTACACGAACTTCGTCTGTGCGACGACATCCTCGTGGCTGGCGTACCACCCGTTTGTTCCGCCCACGAGGGGCGTTTCGCTCTTGTAGCCTTCAAACGTCTCCTTGTATGGCTTCGTTGGCGTCACCGTGTTGGTAGATGGCGCCGGCGCTCCCCGGCTTGCGCATGAAGCGGAGAGCAGGCCTGCAAGCAGGGCGTATTTGATGATTCTCATGGCTATTGACCCGCCAACCAATGCGCCCGGGCTCTGTCAATGGCAATATGCCTTTTCACGTCCATATTTAACCATTTCAGCATAGCACTGTCAACATGCAACTTGCGTCTATTTTCAACCTTTGACAAGTCCATGCCCATTCCCGGCCCCGGGGCAGGGAAAGGCGTCCGCGCGCGCAGCCGGGCCAGGCCGCAATGCCGCATCGCAGGCTTCACCCCGATTTCCTGGACTTGAAACAGGCGGCCACCTTTGAGACAGCCTTGACAGTATCGTCAATCTCCCTGGCGCCAAGCCAATGGTTAAGCTTGAATCGCACCCCGGTTTCGTACGCCATTTCGGCGGACGGGCAGTATCCGCGTCCATAGGGCGGCACGGCCTTTGCCGACGAGAACGGCCACTTCGAATGGTTGAACGCCGATTGGTTCACCAGGTACTTGTATGAATAGTGCACCGGCTCGCAATACCGCTCAAGCGGCACGCCTTCCGCCGCAACAGCCTTGATAAACGTGTCGGCATCCACGCCCAGCACGCCGGTGTCGATCCGGAACATGTAGAACCACCAGCTCGGCCAGGCGCCCGGCAGCACCTTGCAGGGAATGATGCCCGGCGCCTTTCGCAGCCCCTTTCCCAGGCGGGCGCCGAGGGCGTTGCGTTTGGTCACTAGGCCTTTGAGCCGGCCAAGCTGCGCTATGGCAACGGCGCTTTGCAGCTCCGTGATGCGGTAGTTCGGGGCGCAGAACTCCATGCCTCGCGTGTTGCGGACCCTGTCATAGCACTTGTCTATGCTCAGCGCCGCGCGCCAGGCCAGGTCGCCGTCGTCCGTGACGATCAGGCCGCCCTCCCCGCAGCTGATGTGCTTGAAATCATTCAGCGAAAAACAGCCGCAATCGCCAAAGGTTCCAAGCGGCCGCCCGTTCATCTTTGCGCCCCATGCCTGCGCGCAATCCTCGATGACCTTGATGCCCTTTCCGCGGCACACCGCCACTATTCCCTCGACGTCCGCCGGGTTGCCCATCAGGTGCACCACGATCACTGCGCGCGTGCGCGGGGTGATGCGCGCCTCAACCGAGGCCGGGGTCATGTTGAAGCTGTCCGTATTCACGTCGGCGAAAACGGGTATTGCCCCCTCGTAAACAATGCCAAGCAGCGTGCCGGCGTCCGTGATCGGAGCGGTGATCACTTCGTCCGCGGGGCCCACCCCGCACGCCTTGACGGCGCCATGTATGGCGGCCGATCCGGAACTGCAGGGCACCACGTTTCCGGCCCCGACCAGCCTTGACATTTTCTCGCACAGCAGGGCGGTCTTCTTGCCATGCTTGTAGAACAGCGTGTTCTGTTCAAGCGCCTCCTTGAGTTGCCGGAGTTCCTCCCTGCCGAAACGCCTGCCCGGCATCGGCCAGGCCGCCTTTCTGACCTTTGGCCCGCCTTCCAGAGCCAGCCTTTGTGCACCTTTCATGGGGCAATATCCCTTTTTTTGATCTTGGCAGTCGTGCGATTGAACGTTAATCAAAGCACCGCGGGCGGGAATATCAAGAAAAATCGCTGCCATTCAGGAGTCAGAATTCAGAATGCCCGCGAATATGCCTCAAACTGGCATTCGCATTCCGGCTCCTGAATTCCGGCTTCCGAATGCCTGTAACGAGAAATCTAACTTGCCCGGGCTGTCGGGCAGGGCTGCGCCAGGAGCGGCGCTGGCGCCCCTTCAAAGGTCATGAAGCGTGTCCCTGATCACCGGCTCCTCGATTAAGCCTCCGGTGTGGTGCGCAATGTTCACCAGCACGCCCACCGCGATCATCGAAACCAGCAGGCATGACCCTCCGAAGCTGATGAACGGCAGCGAGAGGCCCTTTGTCGGAAACAAGCCGGTCACCACGCCAAAATTGATGATGGCCTGAAGCGTGATCATGAGGGTCAGCCCGAACGCGAGGAAGCGGCCGAAAACGTCAGTCGTCTTCATGGCGATGCGCATGCCCAGAGCGAAGAAGGCGAGGTAGAGCAGCAGCACGGGAACGGTCGCCCGCAGGCCGAGCTCCTCGCCCACGACTGCGTAAATGAAATCAGTGTGCGACTCCGGGAGGTAGGACTGTTTCTGAACGCCCTGCCCGAGGCCGACGCCCCGGCGCCCGCCCAGCACGAAGGCGTCCAGCGCGCCTTTCAGCTGATAGGCGGTGGTCTGGGCATATTTTTCGGGCTCGAGGAACGCCATGAGCCGCTCCATGCGGTTGGGATTGTGCGCGACCAGGACAGTTATGAATAACGCTCCGGCGACCGCCAGCAAAACGAGGTAATGGATCCGGACCCCCGCGACGAACATAATGAGCAGCGAAACCGCGGCCGTCAGCACCGTGGTGCCGTAATCGGGCTCGGCAAGGATCAGAACCAGAACGCACACTATCGCGGCCGCGGGGTAAAGAAAGCCGCGAGCGAGTTCCCGGACCTTCCTCCGCTCGCGCGTGAACCACCAGCATATCGCGACCACCAGGGAAAACTTGGCGAGTTCAGACGGCTGAAATCCCAGCCCGCCCAACCGCAGCCAGCGATAGCTTCCCCCCACCCTGACCCCGACATGGGGCACGAAAACAAGGACCAGCAGCAGACATGAAACAGCCAGGAGCGGAAAGGCCAGGTGGCGCAGGTAGTGATAATCAAAAAAGCATGCGGCAATTCCGGCCACGACGGACAAAACTATCCAAACCAGCTGGCGCTTCAGGAAATAGTCTGTGTCGCCGTGGTCCTCCAGCCCCTTGACGGTGCTGGTGCTGGCGACCATCACGCCCCCGACCATCAGCAGAACCGCTACCACAAGCAGAAGGGCACTCGAGGTTTTCCACATTCCGCCGGCACCTGGTTGCGTAAGAACGTCAGTGGCTCTCGGGAATGAGCAGCCTCTGCCCGGGGTTCAGCGCGGTTCCGGGCGTCAGGTTGTTAAGCTGCGCGAGCGACTCGATTTTGACTGCATACAACTTTGCGATTATCCCGAGGTCATCCCCGGCTCTGACCACGTGTGTGAGTCCCGACTCCGCCACCGCAGGGATGGCGGCCGTGGCATCCTGCGCACCGGCCGGCGCCGGAACAGCCGCCGGCTCAAGCGCCGCCGCGGGCTCGGTGGCGATCCCGGGCGCGGGCTCGGGTGCGGGGACGGATTCGGCAGGGGCCGGCTCGGCAGCAGGCGCAGGGGCCGGCTCAGCAACAGGCGCCGGGGCCGCCTGCACGGCAGCTTCTTCCTTCTTGGCCGAGGGGATTTTGAGCTTCTGGCCGGCGCGGATCGCATCGCTCTTCAGGCCGTTCGCCTCCCTGATGTCGGCGACCTTTACTCCGAATTTCCTGGCGATCCTGCCAAGAATGTCGCCCGCCTGCACCGTGTATTCGCCGCTGTCGGGCGCCGCCGTGACGGCCTGCTTGGCGGCTGCCTTGGGCGCCTTCTTGGCAGGGGCCTTTGTGGTTTTGCCGGGTATGAGGAGCCTCTGGCCTGCGAAAATTTTATTGGGGTTCGATATCCTGTTCAGGGCCATTATCTCGGCCGTCGTGGTGTTCGAGCGCTTTGCAATGCTCGCAAGCTGGTCGCCGGACTGCACGACATATTCGTGGGTCTCGGACGGCTTCACGGTCGGCGCGGGCTTAACAGCGGGAATGGAAGGCGAATCGGCTGGCACGACAACGCCCGGGCCCCTTGCGGTGGCCGGCATCCTTCCCGGCGCCGGCTGATCCGCAACCGTCTTCGGCATGGGCATCGGCACGGTTTCCTCGGCAGTCACCGCGGGTGCGTCTGACGCGACGGTTTTCCGGCCGCAGCCGCCGGCGAACAGCAGGGACCCCACGAGGGCGCCGTGAACTGCAACCACAATCAAGACCAGCATGTAATTCTTCATTTCAGCGTTTACCCATATTGTGGATTTTCGCGACTCGTTTGACATGGTGCTTTCCCTCGTTAGATAAGAACCAAACGACGCAGGTTAAAAAATATTTATAGTCCAACGAGGTATTCAATACGGCGGCATCGTTTCGATGTCAAGCAATTTTCGAATGCACCTCCATTTTAAATCATCGTCCGGAAAGCGCGCGGACGGCGGCGGAAAAGCGGTCTCCCCGCTCCCCGAAATTGCGGAACTGGTCGAAGCTGGCGCAGCCCGGCGCAAGGAGCACGGTGTCGCCCGGCGCCGCCTCGGACCATGCGCGGCGCACGGCCTCCTCGATGTCGCCGCAGAGCACGCACTCCGCCGCGTCCCGCCAGGCATCCGCGAGCAGCGGAGCGTCTTTCCCTATCAGGTAGGCGGCCGGGACCTTGCCGGCAAGAAGCGGGCGCACCGGGTCAAAAGGCTCGCGCTTTGCCAGGCCGCCCGCTATCAGGCGCACGCGGCCCGGGGTCATCGTGAGGGCCGCGGCAAGCGCCGCGAGGCTGGTCGCCTTGGAATCGTCCACGAACCTCACGCCGCGCAGCGCGGCAACCTCGCTCATGCGGTGCGGCAGGGGGTGAAAATCACGCATCGCGCCGGACAGCGCGCCGGCGCCGGCGCCGCACGCATCCGCGACCGCCATGGCCGCGGCCGCGGCCAGCCCCATTATTTCGTTGTCGAACATCGTTCCGCGCGTCGGCAGGAATGCGCCGCCGGGCTGCCCCGCGTTCCGGGCCGCGCGGGCCGTGACGCCGCCCCGCGCATACCTGTAATCCGCCGCTTCGGAAAGGCCGAACGAAATCCAGTCCGGGGCCGATGCCGCGAGCAGCGCCATGCTTTCCTTTTCAGGCTCCCACACGATCGCCTTGTCGGGGGAGGCCATGTTTGCAAACAGCCGCGCCTTGGCCGCCCGGTAGGCGCCCATGTCCGCATGCCGGTCAAGGTGATTCGGGTGCAGGTTCAGGAGCACGGCCACCTCCGGCCGGAAGGCTGCCGCCTGTTCAAGCTGGAACGAGCTGAGCTCAATCACGGCCCAGTCCAGGGGGCGCTGGCCCTGCTCCAGCGCAAGGCGGCAGACGGTAGGCAGGCAGTTTCCGCACTGGGCGGACCTGAAGCCCGCCGCCCGCAGGGCCTCCGCGCAGAGCTTCACGAGAGTGCTCTTGCCGTTCGACCCGGTCACGGCAACGGCGCGCGACCCCAGGCGGCTCCAGCCCAGTTCGAACTCGGGCAGGACCGGCACGCTCCTGGCGCGAAGAGTTCTGAGCGCCGGCGATTCCGCCGGGAATCCGGGGCTGACAATGCATACGGAAAAGGCGGAATCCGGCGGCGCATCCCGGCCCAGCATGACCCGCACGCCCTCGGCTTCGAGAGCCGCCGCCTCCGCCGCAAGCTCACCGGTGCGGGCGCGGTCCATCACCGTGACCTCGGCTCCCTCGCGCCTCAGCAGGCGGGCGGCGTCGGCGCCGCTCCCGCCCAGGCCAAGAACCAGGGCCGAGGCGTACTTCTCGCCCGCGGATGCCCTTGGCGCCTTTGTTTTCAACGCGTTTCCCCCGGCGCCGGTCGCGCGGCCGGCGCGCCATCAGCGGATTTTCAGCAGCAGAATGCCCGCAAGCGCGCAGATGATTGACATTATCCAGAACCGGATCGTGATCTGGGTCTCGCTCCAGGGCCGGTCCTTCCTGATTTCGAAATGGTGGTGCAGCGGCGAGCACAGGAATATCCGCCGGCCGGTAAGCTTGAACGATGCCACCTGCAGGATCACGCTGAGCGCCTCCATGACGAAAACGCCGCCCACGAAGACGAGCGATATCTCCTGCTTGATCAGAACGGCGACCATGCCGATGGCCCCGCCAAGCGCCAGCGAGCCGGTGTCGCCCATGAACACCTCGGCCGGGTGGCAGTTGAACCACAGGAACCCGAGGGCGGCGCCCATGACGCAGCCGCAGAACACCGCCAGCTCGCCGGCGCCCGGAACGTAGGGGATGAGCAGGTATTTCGCAAAAACCGCGTGGCCCGCCGCGTAAGCCATGACCAGGTAGGCAAACGCAACGGTGCTCGTACAGCCGATCGCAAGGCCGTCCAGGCCGTCAGTAAGGTTCACCGCGTTGCTCGCGCCCACCACGACGGCGGCCACCAGCAGGAACGACAGCGCAAGCCCCATGTCCCTCACGATCGGCGCCTTCACGAACGGCGCCATCAGCTGCTGAAGGCTCGCGCGCAGTTCCGGCAGGCCCCAAATCACGGCGACCACGACCGCGACCCACGCCGTCTCCAGGACCAGCTTTCGCCCCGCGCTCAGCCCCTTGGGCTTGCGCCGGACCACCTTCACATAGTCGTCCGCAAAGCCCACCGCGCCCATGAAGCAGAGCGTGGCCAGCACGATCCAGACCAGCCAGTTGTCGAGCCGGGCCCAGAGCAGGGACGAAAGCGCAATGGCCAATATGATGAGCAACCCGCCCATGGTCGGCGTGGTTTTTTTCTTTTCGCGCAGGGCCTCGATGGCGGGCGCGTCGGCGCTGTAGCGGGCGGATTCGCCGGCGCAGATTCGCTTCAGAAAGCCGATGAGGCGGGGCCCCGTCAGGAGCATGATGCAAAACGCCGTTGCCGCGCCGGCCAGGGCGCGCACGGTGATGTACTGGAAAACCCGCATGGGGGCGAACCACTCGCCAAGCTCGTAAAGGTAATAGAACATTTCCGCATTACTCCCGTATCGGTTCAGGCGCCGCGCCGGCGGCGCGCGCCCAGAGGTTCAAAACGTCTTCAAGCCGCTCGGAGCGGGAGGCTTTGAGGAGCACCGCGTCGCCCGGCCGCACGGAGCGGGCAAGAAAGGCTGCCGCCTCGGCGTGATCCGCGCAGGGCGCCAGCCTGCCGGGACCGAGGCCGGCTGCGGCCCGGGCGATGAGGGCGCCGAGGCTCCCCACGGTCACCAGCCCGGCCCAGGGCGCGGCGGCCGCCGCTTCGCGGCCAATCGCCTCGTGCTCCTCCTCCTCCAGCCGGCCGAGCTCGCGCATGCCGCCAAGCACGACCCACTTGCGGCCGCTTACTTCCATCTGCGCGAAAGCCCGGAGCGCGGCCCTCATGCTGGTCGGGTTTGCGTTGTAAGCGTCGTTGACCACCAGCGCGCCGCTGAGCAGCGAGCGCTCCCACCGCATTGGCTGGGTGCGATACGCCTCCAGCGCCGTCCTGATCTCGTCCCAGCCGATGCCGTGTGCGCGGCCGGCGGCCACGGCGAAAAGCGCGTTGACAAGGTGGTGCAGGCCGGGCAGCGGCATGAGAAGCCGGCAGGTTGAGCCCGTATCCCGCTCCCGCACGACGGCCGGCCCGCTTTCGCCGCGCTCGAAGGCGGCCGTGTAATCGGCCCCGCCGGCAAGCGCAACGGTCAGGCGGCGGCACTTCAGCGCGGAGGCAAGAACGCCCGCATGCGCGTCGTCCGCGCAGTAGATTCCGACGCCGTCCCCCGGCAGGCTCCGGAACACCGCGGCCTTCTCGCGGGCAATGGCCTCAACCGAGCTGAAGAACTCAAGGTGCACCGGGGCGATCGCGGTCACGATGCCCCAGTCCGGCGCCAGCAGCTTGCAGAGCGGCGCCATCTCGCCGGGATGATTCACGCCCAGCTCGAACACGCCCACCCGTGCGCGGGGATCCATGTCCAGGAGGCTCAGGGGCAGGCCAACGTCGTTGTTCCAGTTCCCGCGCGTCCGGGCCGTCACGCACCTGGCCGACAGCACTGCCGCCGCCATCTCCTTGACCGTGGTCTTGCCCACGCTGCCGGTGACGGCGATCACCTCGGGGTCCAGCGCCCTGCGGTAGGCCGACGCCGCTGCGCGCAGCGCCTTTGCCGTGTCCGGCACGCGCAGGAGGGGGCCGTTCGGGCAGCCCGGAGCGCGCCAGCCCGAACAAACCATCGCGCCCGCAGCGCCCTTCGCGAACGCGTCCGGCACGAAAGAATGCCCGTCGAATTTTTCTCCGCGCAGCGCCAGGTACAGGTTCCCGGGCTCCAGCGTGCGCGTGTCATTCGACACGCCGCGTATGGACGAAGGCATGCCGCCCTGCCATGTCCCGCCCGCCCATGCCGCAAAAGCGCCAGGATCGAACGGGGGGGCGGTCAACGATGATTCTGTTCCAGCCATTCCCTTGCCACCTGTGTGTCGTCAAAAGGAAACACCTTGTCGCCAACCGACTGCGTGTTTTCATGGCCTTTGCCGGCGATAAGCACAATGTCACCCGGCTCAGCCATGGCCATGGCCCGCCCTATCGCCTCGCGCCGGTCCTCGATCACCTCGACCCGGTCGCGCCGCTTCACGCCGGCGATGATTTCCCCGATTATGGCCGAGGGCTCCTCGCTGCGCGGGTTGTCCGAGGTGACGACCGCGAAGTCCGAAAGCTCGGAGGCCGCGGCGCCCATGAGCGGCCGCTTTCCGCGGTCCCGGTCCCCGCCGCAGCCGAATACGATTATCAGGCGGTTCCGCGCTATCTCGCGCAGCGTGCCGAGCACGTTCCGGATCGCGTCGTGCGTGTGCGCGTAATCCACGAAGACCTGGAACCCGCGGCCGGTCTGAAGCTCCTGGAGGCGGCCCGGGACCGCGGTCATCGCCGACAGCGCCGCGGCAATGCGGCCCGGCTTCACCCCGAGCGCCGCGCACGCGGCGAAGGCGGCGAGCGCGTTGCTCACGTTGTAGCGCCCCAGCAGCCGGAGCCTCAGTTCCGCGTCGCCCCACGGCGAGCGAACCGTGAACGCGCTGCCCTCGGCGCCGAGGCTGATTCGCTCTGGCCGCACCTGCGCGCCCGGGCTCTCGCCGTACGCGATCTTCTCGCGGCAGGCGCACTCCTTGAGCAGCCGGGCGCCAAAGGCGTCGTCAAGGTTGACAATGGCGCGGCAGGCCTTCGCGCCGGAGCAGTAGTCCGTGAACAGCATCCGCTTGGCGGCGTAGTAGTTCTCCACCGTGCCGTGATAGTCAAGGTGGTCTTGCGTCAGGTTCGTGAACACCGCCTCGTCAAACTCCACGCCCCGGACCCGCTCCTGCACGAGCGAGTGCGAGGAGACTTCCATCACGGCCGCGGCGCAGCCGGCATGCGCCATGCCCGCCAGCATCTCCTGCAGGTCCGTCGCCTCCGGCGTCGTTCGGTCCGCGGGAATCGTGCGCTCGCCCATCACGTACCGGATGGTCCCAACAAGGCCCGTGCCCAGCCCTTCGCCTTCAAGCACGGAGCGGATCATGTAGGAGACGGTGGTCTTGCCGTTCGTGCCGGTGATCCCGAGAACGGAGAGGCGCCGCGAAGGGTGGCCGTGAAACGCGCAGGCGGCGTCCGCGAGCGCGCGGCGCGCATTGGCCACATGAAGGACCGCGGCGCGCGCGGCGGGCACAGGCGCCTCCGCAATCACGGCCACCGCGCCGCGCTCCACGGCGTCGGGAATGAAGCGGGACGCGTCCGCCTTGCGTCCCCGGACGGCCGCGAACAGGGCGCCGGGCTCGACCTGGCGCGAGTCGTGAACAACGCTCCTCACCTCGACGTCCGTCCGGCCGCTGACGGACAAGGGGCGAACGGCCTCAATCAAGTCCTTGAGTCTCATCGGCTGCCGTCTCCTTCAACGCGGCAAGCGCGCGCCCCGAGCGGCCGCCCGGCAGCGGGCGTGCACCTTGCGCGACCTGGACGGCATCGGAGGGGGGCACGTCGAGATAGCGCAGCGCCTCCTCGGCGATCTCGCGAAAAACCGGGGCCGACACCAGGCCGCCGGTATGCAAATCCCTGGGCTCGTCCACTACGACAATTATGCCAAGCTCCGGGTCATCGGCCGGAACAACCCCCACGAACGAAGCCACGTTCAAGGAGTCCGAATAACGGCCGTCCACGATCTTCTGGGCAGTGCCGGTCTTTCCGGCGACAGTGTAGCCGCTGACCCGCGCCCGCGTCCCGGTGCCGCCCTCCTCGGTCGCGCGCACCAGGAGGCGGCTCATGAGCCGGGCCGTCTCCGGCTTGATCGGCCTTGCCGCGACAGTGGGCGTCTGTTCGACAAGCAGGCGCCCGTCCCGGTCCAGGACCCTCTGCACCACGTAAGGCCGCATCCGCACCCCGTCGTTGGCAATCGTGCACATCGCGTTAAGCATCTGGAGGGCGGTCACGGCCACCTCGTGGCCCATCGCGACGCGAGTGGGACTGATGTCAATCCAGTCCTGCACCGGGTGCAGAATGCCCGCCTCCTCGCCGGGCAGGTCAACGCCCGTTTTTTCGCCGAACCCGAACGCGAGCAAGTACTTGTGCATAAGGCTCGGCCCCAGCGCCAGCCCGATCTTGGCCGCCCCGATATTGCTCGATTTCTTGAGGACATCGGCCACGCTGAGCTTGTCGTAAGGATGATAGTCGCGCAGCGGCCGGCGCTGGTACATCCAAACGCCCCCTTCGCAGTCGAACACCTGGTCGGGCCGCACGCGCCCCTCGTTCAAGGCCGCCGCAATAACGGAGATTTTGAACGTCGAGCCCGGCTCGTACACAAGCCCGATGCACCGGTTCCGGGTTGACTCCGCTTCCGCCTCCCGGAAACGGTTCAAATCGTAAGCCGGCAGGCTCGCCATGGCAAGGATTTCGCCCGTTTTCACGCGCTGGACAATCGCCCATGCCGCCTTGGCGCGGTGCGTTTCAATTGCCCGGAGCAACGCCTGCTCGGTCAGGTACTGCACGTATTGATCGAGCGTAAGGATGACGCTCGCGCCAAGCCTGGCCTTCACCTCCAGCTTCCGGCGCTCGTATATTTCCCGCCGGCGTCCGTCAAATTCGCCAACCACCAGCCCGGGAACTCCGCGAAGGTAATCGTCCAGCTTCAGCTCGATGCCGGCGCTGCCCTGCCCCTTCAGGTTCACATATCCCAGCACGTGGCACATGCTTGCCCCGAGCGGATAAGACCTCGTGAGAACGTCGTTGAAAAACACGCCCTGGAATCCCTTTTCCTTTATGAGGCAGGCCTGGTCGTCGTCAATGGTGCGGCCATACCCGGCCGGATAGACAAAGCGGCGCCTGCTCGACCCCAGCTGCCTCATCAAAACGCGCGCGCTGACGTTCAGGGGATCAGCAAGCGTTTCCGCCACATCCTGCAGGCAGGGGTTGCTGGCCACCGCCACCGGGTCGGCGCACACGACCTTGCGGAACACGTCCATGGCCAGAACCCGGCCGTGGCAATCCACGATCGCACCCCGCTCGACACTGAGGTCCTTGACGAGCTGGCGGGCGCGGTTGATGCTGTCAATGCGTATCTGGTCAGGCCAGGCTTGCAGCATCACCAGCCGGATTGCCTGGCCCCCGAGGGACAGGACCACGAAAGCAACCACCAGGGTGTACCGCCACCGGCTGGCTTTTTCAGTCATTCCCAGCCGCCTTTCCCGCTCCGAGCGCATGGGCCAGCTCGCCTTTAAGCTGCGCCAGCGTCCCGTCAGGCGCATTTGAGGGCCGGATGCGGACTATGCTGGCCTCGTCCGGCCACACCATCACCGTCCTGTTGAGGGCCAGCGCCTTCTCTATTTTCTGCGGAGTCTTGAGCGTCTCCCACTTGGATAGCTCGTTGGCGTATGCCTTGTTGACTTCTTCGAGGCGCGACTCGAGACGCTTGATCCTCGTGCCCAGCTTCTGGCTGCGGCCATCCATCCACACATACAGCAGCGCAAGCACGGCAATGATGACAAGGACCGACAGAATTGCCAGCGGCAGCATCGCCCATCCGGGGGCCCTTCTCCGATTTCTAGCCCGCATAATTCACTCCATCCTTTCCACGCAGCGCAGTTTTGCTGAGCGCGCCCTCGGGTTCAATTGCACCTCGTCTGTGCCCGGCGTCACGGGCTTGGGCGTTATCCTGCGAATCGCCGGGTCCCGGCCGACACGCCGCCGGCCGCCCCCGGCCAGCGACTCCATCCGCCCGGCGTGCTCGCGGAACACGCTTTTGACAATCCGGTCCTCAAGGCTGTGATATGCAATCACGGCAAGGCGGCCGCCCGGCGCCAGCAGCCCTATCGCGGCCTCAATGCCGGCCTCCAACACTTCCAGCTCGCGATTCACTTCAATTCGAAGGGCCTGGAAAGTGCGCGTGGCAGGATGAGCCCGGCCGCAGCGCCGGCCCAAAGCCCGCGCCGCCAAACCCGCAAGCGCGCCCGTGCGCTCGATCGGGCCCCTGCCGCGCTCCCGCACAATCGCCCTGGCAATACGCCTCGCCCCGGGCTCCTCCCCGCAGCGAAACAGCAGGAGCGCAAGCTGTTCCTCGGACCACGTGTTCACCAGGTCCGCGGCGGTCACCGGCCCTTCGGGGTCCATGCGCATGTCCAGAGGGCCGTCCCGGAGAAAGCTGAAGCCCCGATCCGCCGCTTCCACCTGGTCCGAACACATTCCCAAGTCCATTAAAATCCCGTTCACGGCAAAAAAGCCCGCCTCCCTGGCTATCCTGTCCAATGCTTCAAAGTTCCCGCGCCTCAGCGCGCAGCGCGATCCAAACGCCCCAAGGGCCGCCCCAGCCTTCGCAAGGGCCTCCGGGTCCTGGTCCACGCCCAGCAGCCGCCCGTTGGGCCCGGCGCACTCGAGAATCGCACGGGCATGCCCGCCATTGCCCACGGTCGCGTCAATGAAGGCGCCGCCCCTGCGCGCCACAAGCAGCTCAAGAACCTCCCCCTCCATAACCGGCACATGCATTCGACGCAGCCCCCGGCCGCCCTATGTCGCCGCAGCCGGCTGCGACATCCCCGACTCCCAGCGCATTTTATTCATCTCGGTCTCGTAACAGCGTTCGCAAAATCCGTGGGAAACAGCCTTTGCGGCATCCGTCCTGAAATCACGGTACTCCCATCCCCGCCATGTCTTCTCACGCCCGCACACGCAGCAGACAACCACGACAATCCTGTTGTTCATCGCCCGTCCCCGCTGTGAAAGATTCGCGCGCGCCGACCATTGATTCGCCCTGTCCACCATGCGGCGGGATTCAAGCACAAGCCTACATCTCGTCCTCAAAATACCGCTGCATGTCCGCCATGCTGGTCTGTTCAACCCCCTGCTCCGACTTCCAGAGGTTGAACTCTTTCTCGTTCCACAACTCGATGTGATTCCAGGCGCCATGCATCTCCACGCGCTCGGCCAGCCCGGCAAACTCGAGCAAATCGTCCCTGATCCGGATGCGGCCCTGCGGATCCCACGAAACGTAATCCGACTTGTATCCAAGGAAACGCGCAAACGCCTTTGCCCTCTGATCGCCGCTCCCTATCCCGCGGATTCGCTCCAGCAGGCGGGGCATCTCCCGGGCCGGATACACGTAAAGGCATTTTTCGTTCTTCAGGCCCGGCATGATGTACAAGGCCGAAGGCTCTCCAACGAGCTCCCGCCACGACGCAGGAATGGTCAGCCTTTTCTTGGGGTCCAGGTAATGGGCAAAATGCGAAACAATGAGCCTGCCCCCTACCAAACCCTCCCTCTCCTCGTCTTTATTGCTCTGCCCCACTTCACACTTCCTCCTGACATCCTTCTACACCTGCCCCCACAATACTGTCAAATGATTTTTTTCACTTTTTTTTGCTGGGACAAATGCAGTCAATTTTTCGGCCTTAATGGCGCGGCGCGGCGGCGGAAGCCAGACGTCCGGCAGGAACGAAAAACAGGGCCAAAAGCGAATATCCAACACTCAAGTCCATGGAACAAGGGGTGCGCGGGCATGGTGAATGGTTGGACTTGGATACGCCCATTCTCATCTCTCGCTCACTTGGACATTGGATATTCCTTGTTGGTTATTGGATATTCTGTTGATGTCTTTCAGTGCAGCATCAGCATCTTCCACATGGAAGTGCTGTTCCTCGTCCTCGTCCTCGTCCTCGAACAGCCTCCCCTGAACCCCGATCCCGATTTCGATTTCGATAGCGAAAGCGATTTCCTCCTCTTCCAACTCAAAACCCAAAACTCTCCCCTCGTCCTCGAACAGCCTCCCCTGAACCCCGAGCCCTGAACCCTGAACCCTCCCGTCTCCTGACGCCTGTCTACTGGGCTTTTACCGGCGCGTTGCCCAGGTTCAGAAACGAATTGACCAGCAGGGAATTCATTGCTAAAAAGCGCGCTTTGGACTAGAGTGAAATTGCGCGGAGACGTGGAATCCTGCGCGGCTGCGCGGCCGGGTATGTCGTGCGCGGCGCGGCTTTTTCCATGCAGCGATGCTTTTTGGGCGGGAGTGTTGATGGAAGTGCTTGTCATAGCGATGATGCTGTTTGTGAACGCCGTGTTTGCATCCTACGAGATGGCCCTGGCCGCGGTATCGCGCGCCAGGCTTGAGGTGCTGCTCAAGGCCGGCCAGCGCGGTGCGCGGTGCGCGGTGTTCATGAAGGATCGGATGGAAGGCAGCCTGGCGGTGATCCAGTTGGGCATCACGCTGGCCGGCGCGATCGCGGCAGCCACAGGGGGAGCCAGCGTGGACGACTATCTGTCGCCGTGGCTGGCGCGGACCTTGAAAGTGTCCGTAGGGACATCCGAGTTCCTTGGACTCCTGATTTTCGTGATCCCCTTAAGCGCGGTGACGATCGTTTTCGCGGAGCTGGTCCCGAAGATGATCGGAATCAACAACAAGGAAGGGGTGGTTCTTGCCCTTTCACCGCTCATGAAGCTCGTCTCGCGGGTCTTCCACCCGGTGGTGTTCGTGTTCGAGTCCGCGGTGAAGAAGCTGATGCGCATGGGAAAGAAACGCTGGGCGGGAGATCATACGCATGAGGATCGAACCGGGCTCCTGGAACTGCGGGCCGCGACCGCCCTGGCGCGGGTGACCCGCATAATCGGGCCTATGGAGGAGCGCATTGTGCTCTCGGCGGTGCAGTTGTCGGCGCGGCGGGTGACTGACGCCATGGTGCCGGCGCGCGACATCGCCACCATTCCGGCGGGCGCGAGCCTGGCTGACGCGCTGATAGCGGCGCACATCAACAGCCACACCCGGTACCCGGTGTGCGAGGCGGAAGGCGACCCGCAAACCATCAGCGGGTATGTGATGTTCAAGGATATCGTGGTGGCGCTGAAGATTGACCCTGCGGGCGCCGGCTTAAGGGGCATCGTGCGGCCGATCCGGCGTATGGAGTCCAACACCACGCTGGCGCAGGCGCTGACGGACATGATCCGGGACCGGGTTCACATCACGCTGGTTACGGAGGGCGCCGCCGTGCTCGGCCTGGTCACTATGGAGGACGTTGTCGAAGAGCTCGTCGGGGACATCCATGACGAGTATGACAGGCTGCCGACGCACGTTCACCCGATCGGCGATGGATGGATTGTCGGCGGCGGCGTGGCGCTTGAAGACTTGGCGAAGACAATTGGGGCGGATGTTTTTCCGAACGTGGATGCAAAGTGGACGCTGGCGGACTGGGTGGACCGGGTTCGAATCGAATCGGCGCGGAGTGACGATACGATCCGGGCGGGCGGGGTTGACGTGCTTGTGCGCAAGGTGCGGCGGAATCGCGTGGCCGAGGCGGTTGTGCGGAAGCTGCCAACCAGGCAGACAGAATCCTGAATCCTGTCGACCTGTGTTACCCCGGATCGCCATATCATCCTGGAAAGAGCAATCGGATATCCAATATCCAACAAGGAACTCCCAATGTTCATCGGATTCCTTGGATATTGGATGTTCCGCTCAACCCCTCTTCACGCAGGCAGGAGATAATTTGGAAAGCAGGAAGGAAAAGGCATCTGTCTCCTCTCTTTCACCCACACACGGCCCGGACCCGGATCGGACGCATGCCGGCGTATTCAGCCGCGATGCGTCCCGCGCCCCCCGCGCATTGACGGCAGTCAACGCCCGCGCGCACGCCGTCTTTTCCCGGATCCGCCTCTTTGCCTGCCCATCGCGTCCGCGGCGAGCATGGCATCCAGAACTTTCCCGGGAGTGATCACGCCGGCTTCGTGATGGATTGACGCTCCGGGCGCGCAGGCCTTTTCGGCCGCCTTCAGCAGCTTGCCGCGGCCTGCCTTTCCAAGGCCGATATCCGCAAGCGTGATCGGCAGGCCCATGTCCTCGCAGAACGAAAAGGCTGCGTCCGATTCTTTTGCCGGCGCGTCCGTGAGCTGGAGCCCGGCCAAAACGCCAAAGGCGACTTTTTCGCCGTGGTAGAAGGCGTGGGTTTCCGCCAGCGCGGTAAGGCCGTTATGTATGGAATGGGCGGCCGCGAGCCCTGAGCTTTCAAACCCGATTCCGCTCAACAGGACATTCGCCTCTACGACGCGCTCAAGGGCCGGGGTGACTGTGTTCCGCTCGCAGGCGATCTTGGCTGCCGCGCCGTATTCAAGCAGCGTTTCATAGCAGAGTTTAGCGATATTGAGCCCGGTGATTGTGCTGTACCCGCCGCACTCGTTCGCCGAATGGGTGCGGTCGCACGACCGGGCTTCGAACCACGTGGACAGCGCGTCGCCCATCCCGGCCACAAGGAAGCGCACCGGCGCCGCCGCGATGATGCCCGTGTCAACAAGCACCGCCGCCGGGTTTGTTTTCTGATAGCATACGGAATCGAAAACGCCGCCTTTTGTGTACAGCACAGCGCACCCGCTGCAAGGCGCGTCCGTCGATGCGACTGTAGGGATTATGATAACGGGTATGCCGGCCCGGTCGGCCGCGATTTTCGCGGTATCAATGGTTTTGCCTCCGCCCATGCCGACAAGCACGTCCGCGCGGTTTCGAGCTATGACCGCGGAGATGCGGGCCAGCTCATCCTCGCAACACTCGCCGCGGAACGTCTCGACCGGGATGGCGCGCGCATTCAAATCAAGGCCGCTTCCGGGAAGCGCCTTTTTGCACGCCGTGGGCGAGGCCAATACCAAACCCTTCCTGCCCAGCAAGCCGATCAGTGCGGGCAGTTCGCCCAGGGCGCCCGCGCCCTGGATGTACTTCCCTGGGAACACCGCTTTTCTGAACATTACATTCTCCAATATTTCCGGAACCTTGAGCGGGCAGTCGTGCTGCAAACCGCTTTCTGATATTCGGTTAAAGGCATTTCATCAGCTTCCTGACCGTCACGTAGGTTTGGCGGTCTCCATGTTTCTCAAGCAGCCTGGCGCAACGAACCAGGTCGTCGTCAGTCTGCGGATCAAAGTCCTTCCGCGGAAACCAGCCGCGGAGCAAACGGTTTTGCGCTCACAATTCCCTTATTCGTTCGCGCGTGGCCGTTGTAAGTTCCATGGCATTGCCTGTTATGGTATTTCGGACTACATAGATTCGCGCCTGAATGTTGAACTGCTCCATATAGGTTAAATTCAGGGGAGCCGCGCGAACGCGATGCGGTTGATGCGCATGTCCGCTTCCCGGGAATAGGCGAAGACGAAAGTGACTGGCAGGTTTTCCTCCTGCGTGAAATCCAGGCGCGTGTGCCGGCCGGCCGCAAGGTCAATCCATGGCCGCTCCTCACGGTCATTCCATTGAACCCGGACCCGGCCCAGGATAACGCCGGCGGTCGCATCCGTTTCGACGTCAAGGAACACGCGGTATCGGCCCGGCTCGAAAGGCAGCCTGGGGCCGTACAAGGCCGGCCCCTCGGCATCGCGCATGCGCCTGAAGCACACGCCGCCGCCCGCAAGGTCCGTGTGGCCGGAGTGAAAGAACAAGGCCGCCGGAAAGCTGATGCTCGAGCCGGGCCCAGGCGGGGTCCAGTCGCCGGCAAGAAGGCAGGCGGAATCAAGGGTTGCAACGCCGGAGTCCAGGGCGACTGACAGCCTGAAGGGCCCGAATTTGGGCGCCCTGAAATCGCTCTTGAGCCAGCGCCAGTCGGAAGAACAAGGGCGTATGACCGGCTCCAGGGTGCGATCAGGAAGCGCCGCGGCCATGCTCACACTCCCCTGCCCTTGCGCCCGCAAGAGCCATTGGAAACCGACGCCGGGCCCGAGCGCCACCCCCCGCGCAGTGACCGCTCCGGCGCCGGTCGCATCGAGGACAATCACTGCGCCGCCGCCCCGCCCGGCTTGAGCCTTCCGGTCCGCGCTCGCCAGCAGGGTGTCCTTGCGCAGGGCGGGGAAGAAAACGTCCCAGTCCGCGGCCATTGCCGGCCCGGGCTCCGGCCGTTCGAGAAGCCTGAACGTCCAAACCGTCTCATCCTGGGCCAGCAGGCGCAGGCGCGGATGGTTGAGGAAGCGGTGGAGCGTGAACGCGGAGGGGAACGGGCTGACTTTTTCCGGGAACAGGTCTTCATGCAGGATGATGTAACGCACCCCGGAGGAGAGCAGCGACTGGGCCTGGGCATCGTCGAGCCAGCCGGAATTGACGCTCTCGTAGCGCTTGAAAACGTCTTCGAAATAGCCGCGCCGAATCTTGGGCGCATAACCGTTGAGCATGCGCACCCCGGCGTGCATGGCGTGGTGCAGGTACACGGAGGCGTAATGGGAATCCCCGGGCCAGAGGGGGATTACGAGCGCGCGCGGAAGCGAGGAATCCTTTGCAGCGTCTTCGGCTGCCGCATGGTATGCGCCACGGTCCGGTTTCAGAATGCAGAAGGCGGGCCGGATATTCCGGCAATAGTCGAAAACAACGGCAAGGCCGAGCGCGCACAGGACAACCCGCCGCGCCGTCCGGTTTTGGACCCGAATCCACAGCAGGCCGACGGAAAATGCCAGGGCAAGCGCGGCGAGCGCGGGCATGAGCGCAAACACCTTCGCCGGCTGCCGGATCATGGTGTACATGGGAATTGTCCCGCGGCATAGTTCGAACAGCCTGCCATGCCATGGGCCGCGCGGGCCCAGGGCCAGGAACGCCATCGCGACCCCGCCGAGACAAAGGACGGTCAGCATCCAGAACGCGCGGCGTTCAGGGCCGGCAAACCAGCGATAGCGGGCCAGGCCCAGGCACCATCCGCAAGCCACGGCGGCGACGAGAACACGGCCAAGATATACCTGGCTGTTCAAGCCCGACGCGCCCGGATCGAAGAACCCGGTCCATGTGGGCGAAAAGTTGCGGATTTCGCCCCAGGTCCGGCCCCGGGCCATGCCCGACTCGCCGATAGCCTGGCTGAAGCCCCAGGCATAGAGGCCGGAAAGCGCGAGGAACAGGAGAAACGGGATCAGGGCCAGGCCCAGGCGGCGCCAGGCATCCGGCGACTTCCATTCGGGCCCATAGCCGACAAGCCAGACCAGGATTGCCCAGGCAGGCATGGCAATGACGCTGAAATAAAAGACATGCAGATCGCCCATTGCCGCCGCGAAAACAGCAAGGCCGGCAACAAGCCCGCCTTTCCAGGACCCGTCGCGGATGGCGCAATCCAGCCCGTAGAGAAGAAGCGGGACCCAGCAAATCCCGAAACCCGTGGGACTGCCCATGAGGAACGTCATGACCCGATACGGGAAGGCCATGCCCGCGAGCGCGGCGACAGCCGGGAGGAAATCTCCGCCGACAAACCGTCTCGCCAGCAGCCACATGAACAGGCAGCTCATCCAGAGCGAGAAGAATCCGGCAAGCTGGTACCCGAACGCCTCCGAGATTGGTGCGGCGGCGGCGTGCAGGAGTGAGAACGGAATATAGTACGAATCGAACGAGCGGCAATCCCTGTCATCGCCCGTGTTGAACTCGTAGACATCGTGGAACAGGGGAATGCGCCCCGCTATCGCCTGGCGCGCGAGATTGAAATGGTAGAGAAGCTGAAGCGGGTCGCCCGGCGCCATCTCGCGGCCGCCGAATTTCTCCGGCCTTGTCCCGTTAGGAATGCCGCTGAACAGGAACTTCGGCGCGGGCCACAGGGCCGCGGCCCAGAATGCAAGGGCCAGCAGAAATGAAATCAGCATGACACGGCGAACGGGCATGGCCTTAAGCCTCGCTCACACGCTGGACCCGCGCAGGTGCAGCTTCTGGCGGAGTATGGAGAAATAATTCGAGCCCGGCAACATGATGAACCTTGCGCCCGCGCCGCTGCGCGAGAACTCGATGCGGTCGCCGGCCCGGAGCGCCTCGCCGGTCTGGCCGTCAACGGCCAGCCGGATATCGCCCGAACACCTGGCGATATCCACGGCAATGCGCCTGGAGTCGGGCACCACTATGGGCCGTACGCTGAGCGCGTGCGGGCAAATCAGGGTGATGACAAAAACGGCCGATGCAGGATGAATTACCGGGCCGCCGGCGGAAAGGTTGTGGCCCGTGCTGCCGGTCGGGGTGGCGAGAATCAGGCCGTCACACTGGCTGTCGATTACCTCGGCCTCGTCAATGGTGAGGTGGAGGCTGACGATGCGGGAGGAGGCCCCGCGGTCAATCACCATGTCGTTCACGGCCCGGTACCGGCTGATCTCGCGGCCGTCGCGCATGACAATTCCGTCGGCAACAGCGCGTTCCTGTATGGAGCAGCGGCCTTCCACAATGCAATCGAGCGCGTCCTCAACTTTTTCCTGCGTCACGCTGGCGAGAAAGCCGAGGCTGCCGAGGTTCACGCCGATGATTGGCGTCTGCGCGCCCTGCAGGACGCGCACCGCGCGGAGCATCGTGCCGTCGCCGCCCAGCACCATGAGCGCGTCAGCGGAATGCCCGATCGCCTCCTCGGGCACGGTTTCCGCCGAAGGCACGTGTTGCCCGGCCCGGCCGCATACGACAAGGCGCAGGCCAAGAGCGGCGGCCTTGCGCTCGATGCGCCGGAGCGTTTCCGGCGCGGTCGGCTTGTCGCAGTTGGCGAGTATTCCAAAGGTTCTCATGCAGAGGGCTCCCTTTTGCGCCAATATGCCAGAAACTCCACGTTGCCGGCCGGCCCGAGAAGGGGCGATTCGCACACGCCGCGCCATTCCCAGCCCAGCCTGGTTTCACCGAAGGCGCGGGCCTCCGCGACAACGGCGCTTCGCACCGCCTCGTCGCGGACCACGCCGCCCCGGCAGACATGGTCTCTTCCGGCTTCGAATTGAGGTTTGATCAACGTAACGATTTCCGCGGGAGTCCGCAAGACCGAATGCAGGGCGGGCAGGATTTTCGAAAGCGAGATGAACGAGACGTCCACGGCCGCGAACGAGGGCTGCTCCGGCAGGTCCCCCGGCTTCAGGTTGCGGGCATTGCATCGCTCGATCAGGAGCACGCGCGGGTCCCGGCGCAGCCTCCAATGCATCTGGCCCCGGCCCACGTCAACGGCAATGACTCGCAGGGCGCCGCGCTGGAGCAGGCAATCCGTGAACCCGCCTGTTGAAGCGCCGACGTCCAAGCATACCAGCCCCCGCACCTCGATCCGGAAAAAGGACATGGCATGCTCGAGCTTTTCGCCGCCGCGCCCGACGAATCGGGCGGCATCCCGCACCTCGATGACGTCGGAGGCGGATGCCGGCCGGCCGGCCTTGGCCGCCGGCTGACCATTTACGCGGACCGCGCCGGCAAGAATCAACGCCTGCGCGCTCTGCCTGCTCCCGGCCAGGCCGCGCTCCACAAGCAGCAGATCAAGCCGCTGACGCCGTAGTGACGCTTCCTTCTTCATGGAACCCGCGGGCCGCATTGAAGGCCCGGTTTCATTTTTTAGCCCGGATTTTGCGTTTGAAAAATCAACGATACTTTTTTACAGAACGGCGGAGACGCGGCACTCACTCGCCTCCCGCCGGTGCTTGGCTTGCTCCCATCCAAAAGGAAAGTTCGTTCGGCGCCGCCAGGCCCCGGATTCACAGTCCCGGCCCGGGAACGGCTTTCAGCGCGGCGTCCGCGATTGCCGCCGCGGTCAGCCCGTGGCGCTCAGACATGTCCCGGAACGAGCCGTGGGGCACAAAAACATCCGGCCATCCAAACGCCAGGCGGCGGCCGCGATAGCCGGCCATTGCGAGCTCGTCTCCCACGATCGAGCCAAAGCCGCCCGTCACGGCGCCGTTCTCGATCGTCACAAACAGGGATGCGCGAGAGGCTTGCTCGCGAAGAAGAGCGGAATCGAGCGGCTTGACAAACCGCGGGTTGACGAGCCCCGCGTCGATGCCGGCATCGCGCAGCCGGCCGCACACCGCCCTGCCGAGCGGGACCTGGTCGCCCAGCGCCCAGACCTGTGCGGCTGAGCCGGGCAGAAGCACCTCGGCCTTGCCGAACGGGATTTCCTCGAATTCCCCCGGCATCGGCGCGCCGGGCCCGGAACCCCGCGGGTACCTGACCGCGGCCGGCTTCGCGCGGCAGACGGCTGAAAACAGGAGGTTGGCCAGTTCGGCTTCATCCTTCGGCTGCATGATGGCCAGGTTCGGGATTGACCGAAGCATGGGAATGTCATAAAGCCCGTGGTGCGTGGGCCCGTCGTCGCCGACGAGCCCTGCCCGGTCCAGGCAGAAGATGACCGGCAAATCCTGGAGGCAGACGTCGTGAATCACGTAGTCCACGGCGCGCTGGAGAAAAGTCGAATACATTGCCACGACCGGCATAAATCCTTCGCAGGCCAGGCCGGCGGCAAAGACAATCGCGTGCTCCTCAGAGATGCCCACGTCGAAAAACCGGCCCGGGAATTTCTTCGCGAACCCGGAAAGCCCGGTGCCCGACGCCATGGCGGCAGTGATCGCCACAATGCGGTCGTCGTCGCGGCCGAGGCGCTCGAGCGCGGCGCCGAAGATTTCGGAATAGCGCGGCGCCGCGGCCGGCGCCAGCGGGCGGCCCGTGGCGGCTTCGAACGCGCCGGTGCCGTGCCACGCTTCGGGCTCGTCCTCGGCATAGGGATAGCCGCGCCCCTTCTGCGTGGACACGTGCAGGATGACGGGCTCGTCGGAATTGCGTGCGGTTTCGAACGCCGAGGCGAGGTGCGCGAAGTCGTGCCCGTCGATCGGCCCGATGTAGCGGAACCCGAGCTTCTCGAAGAACCCGCTGCGAAGAAAGAAGGTCTTGACCGCCTCTTCCAGGCGGAGGTAGAACTGGCGCACCCAACCCATGCCCAGCTTCGTCCGGGCGAAGCTTTCCATGCGGCTCTTCCACCGGTTGTACTTCGGGTGGGCAAGCATGCGCCCAAGGTAGCGGGAGAAGGCGCCCACATTGGCGGAAATGGACATCTTGTTGTCGTTCAGGACAAGAATGAAGCGCCTGGTGGAGGACGCCACGTTATTGAGCGCCTCGAGCGAAATCCCGCAGCCGATCGCCGCGTCGCCCACAACCGCAACCACGTGCCCGGCGCCGCCCTTGCGATCGCGCGCCACGGCCATGCCCAGGGCGGCGGATATCGCGGTGCCGGCATGCCCCGCGCCGAACGCGTCGAAAGGGCTTTCGGCCCGGCGCAGGAAGCCTGAAAGCCCGCCTGTCTGGCGCAGGGTCGAAAATGCCTCCCGCCGGCCGGTGAGAATTTTATAGGTGTAAGCCTGGTGGCTCACGTCCCAGACCAGCTTGTCCGCGGGCGGATCGAAAACACGCAGGAGCGCCATGGTCATTTCCACGGCGCCCAGGTTTGCCGCAAGATGCCCGCCCGTCCGGCTCACGGTGCGGATGATGAGCTCCCGTATTTCCCGGGCCAGCAGCGGAAGCTGGTCCGCCGGAAGTTTCTTAAGATCGCCAGGGCAGTCTATTTTTGAAAGCAGGTCTGACATGGATTACATTGGACCCCGGGCATCGCCGTCCCGGACCTCCGAGGCGGCGGCGTCCCCGGGCAGGCTGCCCGGGTCGAACGGCTCGGCCGCCATGGCCTCGCCCTTCTTGACAAGCTGCTCGATTTTCTGCTCGACCTCGTTCAGCCTTGCGGAGCACACCCGGACCAGGCGCATGCCTTCCTCGAAATGGGCCATCATTTTCTCCAGGCTGAGCTGGCCGCCTTCCATCTCCTTGACAAGCGCTTCCAGGCGCTCCAGGGACGCCTCGAAGCCGGGGCTGCGCTCAGCCTGTTTCACCGCCGCCTTGCTCATGGTCATTTAACCTCCGATTCGATTGTTCCCCCGGCCAGCCGGGTGCTGATGCAATCCCCTGCCGAGACGTCGGCGGGCGACCGCACCACCAGTCCGTCGTGCCGGAGCGTCATGCTGTATCCGCGTTCGAGAACGGCGAGTGGGCTGAGAGCCCGCAGCTGCGCCTCGTGCCTGCGCAGGACCAGGGCCTGGGTGCGGCAGGCCTCGCGCATGGAGGCCGCAAGCCGCAAATCGTACTCGTCCGCTTTCTGCTGGGCGGAGGCGAGGGCGCGGCGCAGCTCCGAAGCCAGCTGGAGCCGGAGCCGGGCCAGGCGGTCCCGGCCCCGCGCGGCGAGGTTGCCCGGCTCGCGAAACACGTAGCTTCCCGCGGCGCGGTCAAAGCGGCCCCTGAACTCAAGGGCGCGCCGGCTAAGCGCGCCGACGAGCCGGTCGAGCAGGCCGGAAAGGCCGCGCTCAAAATCGGCCTTGCGCCCTATCACCAGCTCGGCGGCCGCCGACGGCGTCGGCGCGCGCAGGTCCGCGACGAAATCGCTGATGGTGAAATCTATCTCGTGCCCGACCGCGGAAATGACCGGAACGGCCGAGCGCGCAATCGCGCGGGCCACGATTTCCTCGTTGAACGGCCAGAGGTCCTCGAGGCTTCCGCCGCCGCGGCCGACGATGAGCACGTCCAGGCCGCCGCGCGCGTTGAGGGCGTCTATTGCGGCCGCGATTTCGGCGGCCGCGCCGGCGCCCTGGACCTTGACCGGCGCGAGCAGCAGGTGGATGTTCGGGAACCGGCGGAGCAGCACGCTGAATATGTCGCGAATGGCCGCGCCCGTGGGCGAGGTCACCACGCCGATGTGCCGCGGCAGCATGGGCAGGGGCCGCTTGCGCCCGGGCTCGAACAGGCCCTCCTCTTTCAGCTTCTTCTTGAGCGCCTCGAACGCGGCCTGGAGGTCGCCGCGGCCGGCAGGCTGCAGCCTCCGGGCCACGAGCTGGTACTGGCCGCCGGCCTCGTAGACGGTGATCCGGCCGAAAACCCGGACCTTGAGGCCGTCCTCGGGCTGGGCCTGGGCGCCCTTGCTGTCGCCGCGGAACATTACGCACCTGAGCTGGGCGGAGGCGTCCTTCAGCGTGAAATACCAGTGGCCCGACGCGGGCTTGCGCACGTTCGAAAGCTCGCCTTCCACCCAAACCTCGCCGAGCTCGCCCTCGAGCACGGCGCGGATAAGGCGCGTGAGTTCCGCGACCTTGTAAACCTTTTCCGGCGTCTGCTTTTCGGCGCTGAGTTCCATGCGCTCCCCTTTACACGGCGCTTGCCGCGCCGCGGCGGGCAATGGCGGCAGCCGCGCTACCTGGCAAATTCCACGCAGCGTTTTTCGCGGATCACCACCACCTTGATCTGCCCCGGGTACTGGAGGTCCTGCTCTATCTTCTTGCTGATGTCCCTGGCCATGTGCATGGCGCCGGCGTCGTCCACCTTGTCAGGCTCGACGAGCACCCGCACCTCGCGGCCGGCCTGGATGGCATAGCTTTTCTCCACGCCCTTGAACCCGCTGGCGATCGTTTCGAGCTGCTCCAGGCGCTTGACGTATATCTGCGAGGTCTCGGAGCGCGCCCCGGGCCTGGCGGCGGAGATCGCGTCCGCCGCGGCGGCGAGCATGGCGTAGATGCCCTCCGGCGGCACGTCATTGTGGTGCGCGGCAACGGCGTTCAGAAGCACGGGCGTCTCGCCGTGCCGGCGCAGGAAGTCCGCGCCAATGACGGCGTGGCTGCCCTCGACCTCGCTGTCCATTGACTTGCCGATGTCGTGAAACAGGCCGATCCTCTTCGCAAGGGTGACATCCAGGCTGAGCTCTCCGGCCATGATGCCCATGAGCTGGGCCACTTCCAGCGAGTGCATGAGAACGTTCTGGGTGTAGCTGCTGCGGAACTTCAGGCGCCCCAGGGCGCGCACCATGTCGGGCGCGACACCCTGCAGGCCGCAGCCGAATATCGCCTCTTCGCCGGCCGCGCGGGCGGTTTCCTCCATTTCCTCCTTGACCTTTGCGACGATTTCCTCGATGCGCGCCGGATGAATGCGGCCGTCCATGACAAGGCGCTCGAGGGCCTGGCGCGCGATTTCCCGGCGGTACGGGTCATACGCGGAAATGACCACCGCCTCCGGCGTGTCGTCAACGAGCAGGTCCACCCCGGTCGCGGCTTCCAGCGCGCGGATGTTGCGGCCCTCGCGCCCGATGATGCGGCCTTTCATTTCGTCGTTGGCGAGCGTGACGGTGCTTGTCATCAATTCGCTGACGTGCCCGGCGGAATAGCGCTGAATGGCCAGGGCCACGATCTTGCGGGCTTCGCGCTCGGCCGTCTCCTTTGCCTCCTCCTGCATGCGCCGGATCAGCATGCCGGTTTCGCCCCGGATCTCCTCGGTCAGGCGGCTGAGCAGGTTCTGCCTGGCCTGCTCCTGGGTCATGCCGGCGACGCTCTGGAGCCTGGTCTTTTCCTGCTCGATGAGCTTGTCAAGGGCGTCCCGGTCCTTCCGGAACTCCTCCTCTTTTTTTTCCAGCTCGGCCTGCTTCTGCTCGGCTGTCTGGTATTTCTTGTCTATCATCGCCACCTTGCGGTCGAGCCCCTGCTCCTTCTGGACGATCTTTTCCTCCAGGGCGGTCATTTCGTCGCGCCGCGACTTCATCTGGCGCTCGAACTCCTCGCGGGCCTTGATGACCTCGGCCCTGGCCTGGAGCTCCGCCTCCTTGAGAATGGCGTCGGCGCCGCGCTTTGCGTCCTCGACCCGGACGGACACGCTGCGCTCCGTGGATTTGACGGAATAGCGGCCGATGAGCAGCCTTACAAAATATCCCAAGCCTGCCGCGAGCAGGACAAGAACTCCAACAATCCACGCGTCCATATATGCCTCCGTTCCCAGCGTTATCCGGTTTCATTTCGGCCGCCGCCGCGGGCCGCCGGCGCCATGCGGCGCAAGGCGGATTCCGTAACAACGGCGTTCAGCATCACGTCGTGCGGCCGGGCTGGAAGCTCCGGGCGCATTTGAAAATCGAATGCCAGGCCCACGCGGAAGGCCCGGCCGGCGGGCGTCTCCGAGAAAAGCCGGTCGTAGTGGCCGCCGCCATGGCCCAGCCGGTTGCCCGCCGGGTCGAAGGCCAGCAGCGGCGTGACGACGATGTCAGGAGCGATGGCGCCAAGCCATTGCGGCGCCGCGGGCTCAGGCGCTTTCCCGGGGCCCGGCACAATCCTGGCGCCCGGGTCCAGCCACGCCAGCTCATAGCCTCCGGCATCCTCGCGAAATGCCGGCGCGGCAACACGCTTGCCGGCTGCGCGGCAAATCGCGACCAGGCTTTCGGTCCGGACCTCGCCCGGCATGGCGATGTAGCAGGCCACGGCGGCCGCGGCGCGGAACTCCTCCATGCCCGCAAGCCGCGCGATCACGGCCCGGCTGCGCTCGCGGACTTCGTCTTCGGACATGCGCCGGCGCGCGGCCCGGATTTCAGCCCGGATCGCCGCCTTGACCTGTTCGGGCTCTCTCATGATTCGCTCCCGCCCCCGGCGCCCGGCCCCGCGGCTTTCCTGCGGGCCCGCCAGGCCTCGAGCCGCCGCCGCAAAGACTCCTCGTAGCCCTGGTCCGTGGGTGCGTAGTAGACCTTGTCGGTCGGAACGTATTCCTGGTCCACAAAATGCCCGTCGAAGTCGTGCGCGTAACGGTAGCCCTTGTGGCCGAGCTTTTCGGCGCCGCGGTAGTGCGTGTCGCGCAAGTGCGCGGGCACGGGCAGAACGCGGCCCTCCTTGACGTCCGAGTATGCCTTTTCTATGGCAAGGTACGAGGCGTTGCTCTTGGGCGCGGTGGCCAGGTAGGTCGTGGCCTGGGACAGGATGATCCTGGCCTCGGGCATTCCAACGAACTCCACGGCCTCCTTGGCCGCCACGGCAACGAGAAGACCGTGCGGGTCGGCGTTGCCTATATCCTCGGAAGCCAGGATGATCAGCCGCCGGGCGATGAACCGCGGGTCCTCGCCGGCGTAGAGCATCTTGGCAAGCCAGTACACGGCCGCGTTCGGATCCGAGCCGCGCACGCTCTTGATGAATGCGGAAATCGTGTCGTAGTGCCCGTCCTCGTCGTGGTCGTAGACAACCGCCTTCTTCTGGATGGCGTCCTCGGCCACCTGCCTTGACAGCGCCACTACGCCCCCGGCATCCGGGGCGGTCGAAAGCGCGGCGATCTCGAGGGCGTTCAGGGCCCTGCGCGCGTCGCCCTCGCATACTCTCGCGAGGTAGGCGAGCGCATCATCGTCCGCGCGAATCCTGATCGCGGCCAGGCCGCGCTCGTCAGTCAGCGCGCGCCGGAGCAGGAGCGCGATCGCGTCCTCGGACAGGGGCAGGAGCTCGAAAACCTGCGAGCGCGACGTCAGCGGGCTGTTGACGAAGAAAAAGGGATTGTGCGTCGTTGCGCCGATGAGCGTGATGGCGCCGTCCTCTACGCACGGCAGCAGGATGTCCTGCTGCGACTTGTTGAAGTGGTGGATTTCATCGATGAAGAGAATCGTTTCCCTGCCCTCCCGGCGCCTGGCGCCGGAGGCGGCTTCGAGGACTCCGCGAAGCACGGAAACATTGGCCACCACGCCGCTCATGCGCTCGAACCGGCGGTGCGTGGTCTTTGCGATCACCTCGGCCATCGAGGTCTTGCCGCAGCCGGGCGGGCCGTACAGGATCAGGCTGCCGAGCCGGTCGGATTCTATGGCGCGCCGCAGCAGCTTGCCGGGCCCGAGGATGTGCTCCTGGCCGACAATCTCTTCAATGGTGGCCGGCCGCATTCGCGCCGCCAGCGGGCTTTTGACGCCGGCCCCGGAAGGAGTTTGTTTTTCAAATAGGTCCATGTCCGCACAGTCTAAAAATGAAAACCCCGCCCAGCCGTGACGGTGCCTGACTCTGTTCCAGAAGAACAAAGCGGGGTGCTCTAGCAACTGTCTTCCAAGTCCCCTCGAGGAGGCTTTTGGGCGCCAGCAGATTCGAGCTCCCATATCTATCTAGTAATGGGTCAGAGTGTGTTTGGCCCGATCCACGTACCAGGCAGGGATTTTCATTGACTGCGGGACCTTTTCCAGGAACGCGCATCCGCGCTCCCGGACGGTCGCCTATGTGAAAGAACCATTGCCGGACTGCCGCACCGGCTGCCGTGGGCCATCGCGCCACGCGCCACCAGGCTGCCTGCGCCAATCATGCGCCGGCGGCATACAGCCGCCCCGCGCCGTGCCGGCAGGCAATTCGTAAAAGCGCCCAGCCCAAGGCCCGGGCACGCAATCCGCAATAACGGGCTGAACCCGCGTTCCGCCCGTTATAAAAAGCAATAGATTCTCAAAGCACCGGTCAACGAATTTCATTTTCCACAAACAGGAACCGCCTGCGGCGCCTGAACGCCGGCATCCGGAGGCCCCTATCCTTCCCTGATCTCCGCCTTCAACCCGTTTTTGAGCGATTCCTTGATGGATTCGTGCATTGCGTTAACCTCTTCATCCGTCAGGGTACGCTCCAACGAGCGGTACGTCATGGAATAGGCCAGACTCTTCCGCCCTTTTCCAATCTCCTTACCTGTATATATATCGAATAATCTGACTTGTGTCAATTCTTTAGGCGAGTTTTTCCGGATTTCTTCAAGCACCGATTCGTTGCGGACCGATGAGTCCACTATCATCGCCACATCGCGGATAACCGCGGGATACGCGGGCAGCGGCTTCATCGAAACGACGCTGAACACCTTCTCCAGCAGCGGCGCAAGCCGCAGTTCCAGCACGCCGACCGGGTCGAGAATCCGCCATTCCCGCGCGATTTCGCCGGACACTATCCCGATGACCCCCGCCTCACGGCCCTCCGCCGTCACCCGGACACACCGGCCCGGCTCGAAGCAATCAACTGGGAACCATGACGCTTCCGGCTGCGTTCCGCCGCCGACCGGGGCATGGGATTCCAGGCGCAGTTCCGCCTTCACGGCAGAGGCAAGCCCCTCCAGGATTCCCTTCATCCACAGGAACATCTCCTCGGCCTCAAATCCCCTGCGCTTGTCGAACACCGGGCGCCCGGCCGGCCCCATCAGCCCGACGGCGATGCGGTCCTCCTCGGCCATTGCGCCGCCCCGCCGGAAGAACACGCGCCCGGTCTCGAACAGCGCGGCCTCCGCCACCTGCCGCGACCGGTTCAAGCCGAGCGTCGAAAGCATCTGCGGCACGAGCGACGGCCGCAGGGCCGAATGCTCGGCGCTGATCGGATTGGGCAGGATGATGCGGAGCGCCGGCCTGTCAAGCCCGAAGCGGCCCAGGAGCCGCTCCGAAACGAAGCTGTAATTCAATATCTCAGTCAGGCCCAGCGCGCGGAGCGCGGCCTTGACATGGACGGCCGCGCGAAACGGCGCGTCGTCCGCGCCGGGGGCCACCAGCCCGCGCGAGGCAGTCACCGGGATCTTGTCCAGGCCGTGAATCCGGGCCACTTCCTCTATGAGGTCGGCCTCGATTTCGATGTCCATGCGAAAGGACGGAACCCGGACCCTGCAGCCCTTGCCGTCGCGTTCGGACACGGTCAGCATGAGCGCCTCGAACACGCCGCAAATGGCATCGTCGGCAATGTCCACTCCGAGCAGGCGCCGCACGCGGTCAAAGCGGCAGGCGACGAATCTTTCAGGGGGCGCTGCTTGGAAGACGTCTATCACGCCCCGCGCGGCCTCCGCGCCCGCGTGCTCGGCCAGCAGCGCGGCGGCCCGGCGGCTCGCCCACTCGGCCAGCATCACATCCACGCCGCGCTCGAAGCGGTGCGAGGACTCCGTGGCCATGTCCAGGCCGCGCGCCGCCGAGCGCACCAGCGGCGGCGCGAAACAGGCGCTTTCCAGCAGCACGCTACCGGTGCCCGCGTTGATCCCGCTCGTGCGGCCGCCCATGACCCCGGCAACGGCAACGGGCTTGGACGCGTCGGCAATCACCAGCATGTCCGGCGAAAGCCCGCGCTCGGCCTCGTCGAGCGTCGCGATCTTCTCGCCCGGGCGCGCGCGCCGGACCACGACGCGGGATTCGTCCAGGAGCGCGCGGTCGAACGCGTGCAGCGGCTGCCCGCATTCGAGCATGACGTAATTTGTGATGTCCACCACATTGTTGATGGGGCGCACCCCGCACATGAGAAGGCGGCGCCTGATGAAAACCGGCGACGGGCCCAGGCGCACGCCGCTGAAAACCCGGGCCGTGTACCGGGGGCAACCCGCGGGATCCTCGACCCGGACGGACGCGAGGCCGGAGACATCCGGGCCATTTTCCGGGAATTGAACTGGAGGCAGCTTCAGGCGCCTGCCGCACAGCGCGGCAACCTCCCGGGCCACGCCTATGACGCTGAGGCAGTCCGGGCGGTTTGGGGTGACCTCGAGCACAAGCACGGGCTCGGGCCCGCCGAGCGCATCGGAAAGCGGGGTTCCGGCCGCCAGGCCGCGGGGCAGGATCATCACGCCGGAATGGTCTTCTGAAAAGCCAAGCTCATCCTCGGCGCAGAGCATGCCTGAAGACTCAACGCCGTGTATAATGGCGCGCCGGATTTCGGTCCCGCCCGGAAGGCGCGCGCCCTCGGGCGCAAGGGGCACCTTGTCCCCGGCCGCAGCGTTCCGCGCCCCGCACACAACCTGGAGGGTCCTGGCGCCGTCGAACACGCTGCAAACGGAAAGGGAGCCGGAGCCCGGATGCGGATCCACGGCCCGGACCTCGCCCACCACCAGGCCGGACAGGTCCGCGCCCCACGTTTCGATCCCCTCAACCTCGAGGCCGGAAAACGTCAGGCGTTCCGCCAGCTCCGCCGGGGAAAGCTCGACGTCTACATAGTCCTTCAGCCAGCTGACGGGCAGTCTCATGACGACAAAGGCTCCAGGAAGCGGACGTCGCCCTCGTACAGAAGGCGTATGTCCGTGATGCCGAACTTGATCATCGCGATGCGCTCCACGCCCATGCCGAACGCGTAGCCCGTGGTGGTTTCCGGGTCCATGCCGAGCTTGGAAAACACGCGCGGATCGACCATGCCGGCCCCGGAAATCTCGATCCAGCCGCTCTGCTTGCAGACCCTGCAGCCCGATCCTCCGCAGACGTGGCACGAGAAATCGTATTCTACGCTCGGCTCCGTGAAGGGAAAGAAATGCGGGCGGAACCGGACCCGGACGCCCGGGCCCATCAGCTGCCCGGCGAAGAAGGAAATGTCGCTCTTGAGGTCGGCCATGGACACTTCCCGGTCCACGTACAGGCCCTCGATCTGGTGAAAGTTGGCGCTGTGCGTGGCGTCGGTGGTGTCGCGGCGATAGCAGCGGCCGGGCGCGATGATCCGTATCGGCGGCTTGGCCTTTTCCATGACCCGAATCTGAACAGGCGAGGTCTGGGTCCGGAGCAGCCGGCCGGGCTCGAGCCAGAACGTGTCGCTCTCATCCCGGGACGGATGGTCCGGCGGCGTGTTGAGCGCGTCGAAATTATAGTAATCCGTCTCGATATCCGGGCCGTCGGCGACCGTGAAGCCCAGGCGCGCGAAAATACGGACAGTCTCCTCTATGACATAGCTGAGGGGATGCCGCAAGCCGGGCCCGCGCCAGCTGCCCGGGAGCGAAGGGTCGAAAGGCGCCTTGCCGGCGGCCGGGGCTGCGCGCGAGAGCTCCGCCTTGCGCGAGTCTATCAGCGCCTGGAGCTGGACCTTCAGCTCGTTGGCAGCAAGCCCTATTTCCGGGCGCTCGGAAGGCGCGGCGTCCTTGAGCCCCTTCATGATTTCCGGAAGCAGCCCCTTCCGGCCCAGCACCTTGACGCGGATGCTCTCGAGCACGTCGGCCGATCCGGCGGCGCGGGCCTCGGCGAGGGCCGCGTCTTTCATTGCCCGGATTTCAGAAGCCTTCATGGCTTACGCGAGCGCGGACTTGGCGCATTGGAGAATCGTCTTGAATCCCTCCGGATCGTTAACGGCGATCTCGGACAGCATTTTTCGATTCAGCGCAACGCCGGCCCTGGCCAGGCCCTGGATGAAGCGGCTGTAGGAAATACCGGCTTCGCGGCAGGCCGCCGAAAGGCGGACTATCCAGAGGCCGCGATAGTCGCGCTTCTTGAGCTTGCGGTGGATCGTCGCCAGGGCCATGGCGCGGTCGACCGCGCCGGCCGCCTGGCGATAGAGCTTGCTTCGCGAGCCGCGGAAGCCGCGGGCCTGCTGCAAGCGGGACTTTCTCCGGCGCCGGGACGCCGGCGCATTAGTGGCTCTGGGCATGTCTAATTCCTCCCCTGGTACATTGCCCGCGCAATGGCGCGCGGCTGCCGCTAGATCGTGAGGCCGAGGCGCTTCTGTTCGGACGCATGTAGAACGCCCACCTTGCGCAAATGCCTTTTGCGCTTACGGCCCTTGCCTCCGAGCAAGTGGCCCCGGAACGGCCGCCCGAACTTCAGCTTGCCGCCGGCGGTCTTCCGGAACCGCTTTGCAACGGATTTCTTCGTCTTCATCTTGGGCATGGAAAATCTCCTCTAACCCCGAACGCTGCCGGACGAACGCGAACGGGATCGTCCCGCCACGCGCCGGCGGATTGGAACGTAAAACGGCGCTTTATAGCGCGAACCCCGGAGATTGTCCAGCGTTTTAAGCGGAATTCTGGCTGCCGTTCCAGACGCGGCTCAAACCCCGGCCGGCGGCGGCCTTGGCGCGGCAACGGGCGGCTGGGCCGGGGCCGCCGGAGCGGGCGCGCCCGCGGCGGAAGCCGGCCTGGGCTCGGGCTTTGCGCCCTTTCCGGACCTGAACATCATGACCAGGTTGTTTCCGAACAAGCGGGGCGGCGACTCGGGCGCGCCGACCTCTTCGCAGTCCTTGATCAGCCGGTTGAAAAGCTTGTAGCCGAGATCGCGGTGCTCGTTTTCGCGGCCGCGGAAGAACAGGGAGGTCTTCACGCGGTGGCCTTTTTCAAGGAAGCCACGGATGTGGGCCGCCTTGGTGGCGTAGTCGTGGTCATCCACGTTCGAGTGGAACTTGACCTCTTTAAGCATGACCGAAGCCTGGTGTTTTCGGGCCTGTTTCTCGCGCTGGTTTTCCTCGTACTTGAACTTCCCGTAATCCATGATGCGGCAGACGGGCGGCACGGCGGTCGGGGAAATCTCCACCAGGTCCAGGCCGCTGCTTTCCGCCAGGCGTATTGCCTCGAAGGTGGCCAGGACGCCCACCTGCTTGCCGTCGGCCCCTATCACGCGCACCTGCGGCACGCGAATCTTGTGATTCACCCTTGTGAACGTGCGAATGGCATACCTCCCTTGTTAATGGTGACTGACAACAAACATCCGGCGATGAGCGGAGTGCGTCATATCTTCCGGGCATCCTCATCCCTGAGCCGGGCAATGAAATCGGGCAGCGCTTGCGCCCCGAGATCGCCCTGGGCCCGGCCGCGGACCGACACTTTTCCGCTCTCGACCTCCTTGGGGCCGAGAATCAGCATGTATGGAATCTTCTCCATTTGCGCGGTGCGGATCTTTGCGCCGATCTTGCCGGAGCTTTCGTCCACGTCGGCCCGGAGCCCGGCCGCGCGCAGCTCGCCGAGCACGGCCCGGCAGCGCTCCGCCTGGCGGTCGGTCAGCGGAAGAACGCGCGCCTGCAGGGGCGCCAGCCACACGGGGAACGCGCCGCCGTAATGCTCGACCAGCACGCCGAAGAAACGCTCGAGGCTGCCCAGCAGGGCGCGGTGCACCATGAAGGGCCGGTGCTCCCGTCCGTCCTCGCCAACATAGCTCACGTCGAAGCGCTCCGGCTCGTTGAAGTCGAACTGTACGGTGCTCATCTGCCACTGCCTGCCGATGGCGTCCTTCATCTTTATGTCAACCTTCGGCCCGTAGAACGCGCCCCCGCCCTCGTCAACCGTGTAGGCAAGGCTCTCGCTCTTCAGCGCCGTCTCCAGCGCCGAGGTGGCGTGGGCCCAGAGCCCGGGCTCCCCGATCGCTTTTGCCGGCCGCGTGGAAAGGAAGGCCGAGAAATCCTTGAAGCCGAAGGCGTTGAACAGGCGTATGGCAAAGCGGACGGTCGCCCTGATTTCCGATTCTATCTGCTCGGGCGTGCAGAAAATGTGCGCGTCGTCCTGGGTGAAGCCGCGCACGCGAAACAGCCCGTGCAGGACGCCTGCTTTCTCGTAACGGTACACGGTGCCCAGCTCGGCCCAGCGCAGAGGCAGCTCCCGGTAAGAGCGCTTGCCGGACTTGTAGATCTGGATGTGAAAAGGGCAGTTCATCGGCTTGATGAAATACTGGCCCGAATCAATCTCCATCGGAGAATACATGCTTTCGCGGTAGAACCCGAGGTGCCCGGAGGTCTCCCACAAGCCCGAGCGCCCGATGTGCGGCGTGTAAAGCAGGTCGTATCCTTCGGCGAAATGCTCCCGGCGCCAGAAGTCTTCGATCAGGCAGCGGACCCGGGCGCCCTTCGGATGCCAGTGCACCAGCCCGGGGCCGACATCATCGGTTATGCTGAACAGGTCCAGCTCGCGCCCCAGCCTGCGGTGGTCGCGCTTGCGCGCCTCCTCCAGGCGCCGGAGGTGCTCGTCAAGGCCGGCTTTCGAGGCGAAAGCAGCGCCGTACACACGCTGGAGCATGGGATTGGTTTCAAGGCCGCGGTAATACGACCCGGCCACGGAAAGAAGAGCGAACGCCTTGACGTCGCCCGTGCGCTCCGCGTGGGGGCCGCGGCAGAGGTCCATGAAATCGCCGCAACGGTAGAACGTTATTGGCTCGCCGGCGGGAATGTCCGCCAGGCGCTCCAGCTTGTATCTCTGGCCGCGCTGCTCAAGCTCGCGCCTGGCCTCTTCGCGGCCCATCTCGACGCGCTCGAACGGCAGGTCTTCCGCGATCAGCCGCGCCATTTCCTTCTCTATGGCCGGAAGGTCTTCGGGCGAAAGGCGGGTTGAAAGGTCGAAGTCGTAGTAGAATCCGTCGTCGGCCGAGGGGCCTCCGATGTCCAGAAGGACATTCTCGTGCAGCCGGCACACGGCTGCGGCCATTATGTGCGCAGCGCTGTGTCGCATGCGATCCAAATCCAAAAGCGTATCCTCCGTTAGTTCCGCAAACATTGAGAGTGGTGGAGGATAAGGGAGTTGAACCCTCGACCTCTTGAATGCCATTCAAGCGCTCTAGCCAACTGAGCTAATCCCCCACTAAAGCTTTCCCGGCGCGAAAAACGCGGGGCGTCCCGCTCAAAACAACGCCCTGAAAGCGCGAAAGCCGTGAAAAATAACCGATCTTCGCGCGGATGTCAATCTATTGGCGCCCATTTTCGATGCGCCGTGTCCGGAGCGATTTGCGGCCCGCCGGGCATCAGCGGCCCCGGCCGGCCCGCCCGGAGGCCCGGAGCGCCCTTATGTTCTTAAGCGCGGCGCCCACCAGCACATCGGCGGCGGACTCGTCATAGCGGGTTTCAAAAACCTCGTAGTCGCCCTCCGCAAACGCATCGCGCGTGGGCATATACCCGCCGGCTTCAAAAGCATTGGCCAGTCCAACTACGAGGGTTTTCGCGAAGGGCGACCGGCGCTTCACCGCCAGGCCGGCCTCCACGAAAACCTCGCCCGGGAAAGTTGCCAGAACCGCGTCTCCCAGAACGATGGCCTGCAGCTCGGCCCTGGCGCCGGCCGCCCGGGGCTTCAGATAAAACCGCTTTGCCCCTTCGAGAACCAGCCCTGCAAAAAAAACGCCAACCTTGGCGCGCTCTACGCAGACACGCGACGGATGCGCGCCCCTGTTTTCCCGGGCCAGGATGCGCCTGGCTTCCCGCAGTCGCTTTCGGGCCTCGGCGAGCTTGACCGGATAAGCCTTTCGCAGCGGGAGGTCGACAAAAGCCGTGCGGTTCCGAAGCGCCCGCAGCGGCCGCGCGCGAATGCGCGGCAGTATGGCCGAGGCGGCGTTCCCGACATTTTCGCCGATCCGCTGCGCCTCGGACCATGTGCGGACCGGGATCTTCGCCGACACGGCGGAAAGCCCGGCGCTGTACCCGGGATTGATGTCGCCGGCCGCGCCGCCCAGGAAGACGCCCATCACACGGCGGCCTGTTTTCCGCTTGATTGTTTGAATGGCGAAATGCGGCCAGTCTTCCGTCACAAGCGTGTTCCCGGAATCGAGGCACGTGCCATGGCAGGCGTAATTGAACACCACGGCGCGCAGCCGGTCCCGAGCGTCCGTTATTTTGATCACGCTCACGGAAGGATCCACGGGCAGCCCCCCGTAGTCAAGGTAGCGCCGGTTTCGGCCGCATTCGCCGACAGCGGCGATGCCGACTCCCACCCGCGCGGGGAACCGCCGCTTCCATGCCAGGCCGACGCACCTGGCGCATTGCCGCACAAGGAAACGCGCGTAATCGCCCCTGACATGCGGCCCTGAATGCGTGTGTGTGGCGTGGATAAGTATGTTACGAGGCGGAATCAAGGGCGCCGACTCGCGGCAGGCGTCCCGGATGGCCTGCGCCGTTTTGGCGTCGAGGCCGCAGACGGAAACGCTCAGTATCGCAACCGCGGTCCGGCCCGACTCCGCCGCAACGCAGCGGACGTGGAGATCGTCGTGAACGCCGGTGGACAGGCGCGGGCTCGCGCTGTACCCCGCCAAACCCGTTCCAATTGGAGGGGTCACCTTGATTTCAGCCAGGCCGACCAGCCCCCGCGATTCCGCCGCCTTGGATTTTTTCCCCGCACTCATGCTGCTCCCTGCTTTTTATTATGGCAATCCGCCTGCGCCTGCGGCGCAGATGAATATTTGGAAGTTTCTTGTTGGATATTCGATTGCTCTTTCCAACTTAATACGCCGCTGAGCGGATAAGCTACAGCCGCCGCGGGGCAACCGTCAAGAGCGCAAACGCGATCAGGCAATGTTTCTCTTGGCGATTTGAAATGCGATATGCTATTTTCCCATCCGCTTCGCCACCGAGCCGGCCGGCCACGGGGCCCGCCCACGCCGGCCGCGGCAAGCATCAGGCCGGCCGCGCAATGAGGACTGGAAAGCTGACGCCATGATTCCACAGTGGCTGATCGAAAAGAAACGGGACGGCATCGAGCTCTCGGCCGGGGAGATTCGGGAATGGATCCGGGCCTACACGGACGGGGCGATTCCCGATTACCAGATGGCGGCCATGGCCATGGCAATATTCTTCCGGGGAATGACGCCGGATGAAACCGCCGCCCTGACCAAGGCCATGCTGGAGTCCGGCGCCGTGCTCGCGTGGCCATCGGTCCCGAGGCCGAAGGTCGACAAGCATTCCACAGGCGGCATAGGCGACAAGGTTTCCATCGTGCTCGCGCCGCTTGCCGCCGATCTCGGGCTGGCCGTGCCCATGATTTCGGGCCGCGGCCTGGGCATCACCGGCGGAACGCTGGACAAGCTGGAATCCATTCCGGGCTATCGCACCGGCCTCGGCCGGCGCGAAATGGAGCGCGTTCTCGAACAGTGCGGCTGCTCGATGGTCGGCCAGACGGAAGACCTCGTGCCGGCCGACCGCAGGCTCTACGCCCTGCGCGACGTCACCGGCACGGTGCCCTCGGTCCCACTGATCGTGTCCAGCATCATGAGCAAGAAGCTCGCGGCCGGCCTGGATGCGCTGGTGCTGGACGTCAAATGGGGCTCGGGCGCGTTCATGCCGACCCTGGAGCAGGCCCGAAGCCTGGCCGGAAGCCTCATGGACGTTGGCCGGCGCATGGGCAAGCGCACGGCGGCCCTGATAACCGACATGAACCACCCGCTCGGCCGCTCCGCCGGAAACAGCCTGGAGGTCCGGGAGTCGGTCGAGGCACTGAAGGGCAACGCTCCGCCAGACCTGGAGGAACTCACAGTCGAGCTCTGCGCAGCCATGCTGGTGCTCGGCGGGCTTTTGCCCGCACTGGAGCCGGCGCGCCTGGCCGCGCGCGAGCGCCTGCGTTCCGGAAAAGCGTTCGCCCGGTTCCGGCGCATGGTGGAGCTGCACGGCGGCGATCCGTCGGCGCTCGACAACCCCGCGCTCCTGCCCGGCGCGCGCATCCGCGAAAGCCTGCGCGCGCGGCGCAACGGCTGCCTGGAAAGGATCGACGCCGGCATGGTCGGGCGGGCCTGCCTCGTGCTCGGCGCCGGCCGCAGGAGCGCGGCCGACCCGATTGATCACGGCGTCGGCGTTTCAGACATCGCCGAACGGGGCCGGCAGTGCAGAGCGGGCGACGTGCTGGCAGTTGTCAACGCCAACGCCCGGGGCGCCTGCGAGGAAGCCATGCGGATACTCGACGGCGCGGTCATCATCGGCGACGCCCCGGCCGCGCCGCCCGAAATTATACAGGACAGGATTGGGCTTTGATCCCGCGCTGGAGAAACCGTTGAAAACCTTCACCAATCCCACGTTCATAATGCGGATGGTTCTGGCATTCGCCGTCTTTGCGGCAACACTGCTGGTTGCCCGCCTCATTGAAGGCTGCTCCCACTCGCCGGCGCTCGAAAAGGCAATCGTGACCGACGATCTCGCCGCCGTCATGGCGCTTCTCGACAAACGCCCCGGGCTCCTGCACACCCGCGCCGGCGAATTCAAGAACACCCCGCTCCACACCGCGGCAATGCACGGCAGGTACGAGATCGCGGAACTGCTCCTCGGGCGCGGCGCCGATCCGAACGCGGCGGACCGGTACGGATACACGCCCCTGCATAAGGCCGCCAATTTCGGGAAGAACGAGGTCCTGCTCCTGCTGCTCGCGCAAGGGGCCGATCCCGGGAAGGTCTCCAGGAAATACGACAAAGTGAACTTCACGCCGCTCCACGTCGCGGCGGAAAACGGGTACCCGGAAACCGTCGGGCTGCTGCTCGACAACGGCGCCGCTATTTCGCCATGGACCAAGCCCGGCCGCAACATCCCCCCGCTTCACATCGCGGCCGGCAGGGGCAACTACGACGTCTGCCACGTGCTCCTCGAGCGCGGCGCCGATCCGAACGCGCTGGACGACAACCTTCATTCCCCAATGTACTGGGCGCGGGAAACCGGACACGATGACATAGCCGACCTTATCTATATTTACGGCGGCCGCTGAACCCGAAGCCGGCCGAAAACCGATGGCACGCGATCGCGCGCAACAACCCGAAAAAAGGAGTTTGTAAATGGAACCTGTCAAAATGCTGGTGCTTGGCGCAGGCGGCCGGGGCGGAGTTTATGCGGATTTCGTCGCGAACAACCCTGACAAGGCCGCCGTGGTCGGCGTGGCCGAGCCGCGCGATTTCTACCGCAACCGGATTGCCGCCGCGCACAGGATTCCCGAGGATCGCGTTTTCAGATCGTGGGAGCAGGCCGCTGCCCTGCCCCGGTTCGCCGACGCCGTGCTGATCTGCACCCAGGATTCCATGCACACCGCCCCGGCCCTCGCGTTCGCCCGCAGGAAGTACCACATCCTTCTGGAAAAGCCGATGGCGCCCACGGAGCCCGAGTGCAGGCGCATAGTCGAGGCCGTCAAGCGGAACAAGGTCATTCTTGCCGTGAGCCACGTCATGCGGTACACCAGGCCCGTCCAGAACGTCAAGCGCCTCCTGCGTTCCGGGGTGATCGGCGAAATCGCCAGCCTGCAGGACCTGGAAGGCGTGACCTACTGGCACCAGGCGCACTCCTACGTGCGCGGGCACTGGCGGAACGAGAAAGAGTCGTCCTTCATGCTCCTGGCCAAGAGCTGCCATTACCTGGACGCGATCAGCTATTACATGGGCTCGCCCTGCGCGAAGGTCTCATCCTTCGGCAACCTGAAACATTTCCGCGGGGAAAACAAGCCGCGGGGCGCGGCTATGCGCTGCATGGATTGCCCGCGCTCAGTCGAGTCGAAATGCCCGTACTCGGCCAGGCGCTTCTACCTGAACCGGGTCAAGCTTCAGAAAATCGGATGGCCGGTCAACGTGCTCAGTCCCGACCCCACCGAGAAGTCCATTTCGGAAGCATTGCGCAAAGGCCCTTACGGCCGCTGCGTGTACGCCTGCGACAACGACGTCGTGGATCACCAGGTGGTCAACATGGAGTTCGCCAACGGCGCCACCGCGGTTCACACCATGACAGCGTTCACGCCGGAGGCGGACATGGGGCCGAAGCTGAGGATTTTCGGCACGCGCGGAATGCTCTGCCTGAAAGGCAGCCAGATCCAGGTGTTCGATTTCCTGACCGACACTTCGAAGATATACGACGCTTCAAAGTTCGTTTCGGATGCGGCCAAGTGCGACGAGGGCGCGCACGGCGGCGGCGATGGCGGACTCATGACGCAGTTCATCGAGGCAGTCCAGACCGGCGACCAGGGCAAGCTCCTCACCGGGCCGGACGAAACGCTCGAATCGCACCGGATCGTCTTCGCGGCGGAGCGTTCGCGCCGCACCGGAAGCATAGTGAAAATCCCGGCGTTGAGCGGCGGCGGCTTGACAAACGCGCAAAAGCGCGTACTCTTGTGCCGCTTTAACGCAAGGAAAACGGAAAATGAAACAAAATTATCAGCCATCTAAGAAGAAACGCCAGCGCAAGCACGGCTTTCGCGCCCGAATGAAAACGGCGAACGGACGCAAGGTTCTGGCCCGGCGCCGGCAAAAGGGCCGGGCCAAGCTGACTATCTGACCCGGATTGAATCCACGTCACAAACCGGATTTCCGATTGCGGCGGGAACAGCGCCTGCTCCGGGCCGGTCTTTTTGAAGAGACCTATGCCCAGAGGCGGAACGCCGTCGGCAGGCACATGGTCATGTGGCTGAGAAAAGCCGATGACGCCGGGCTGCGCCTCGGAGTCGTGGCCAGCCTGAAAGTCGGGGGGGCGGTGGCGAGGAATCGCGCCAAGCGCCGGCTCCGGGAGGCTTTCCGGCGCCATCGGCACGAGTTTTCGGCCGGGGTCGACGTAGTGCTCGTGGCGCGCCGGGGGGCGGATCGGGCTTTGTGGAAGGAGTTCGAGGAAGAACTGCTCCGGCTGGCCGGCCAACTCGGGCTGATGAAAAAGTAAGGAGGGAGAAAGACCGCCATGCGCCGGGTGTTGACAGGACTGATCCGCGCCTACCAGGCAACTCTTTCTCCGCTGCTTGGCCCCTGTTGCCGGTTCGAGCCTTCGTGTTCAAGATATTGCCTTGAGGCCATTCACAGGCACGGCTGTCTGAAAGGCCTCCGGCTTGGATTTATCCGGTTGTTGAAATGCCACCCGTTTCACCCGGGCGGCATGGACCCCGTGCCATAGCGTGAGAAATGTCCAAACATGAATCGCACTGAAAAAATCATTGTGGTCGTCATCGGGCTGCTGATGATTGCCTGGCTGTTCATTTCGCCCAGGCTGGCCCCGCAAGCCCCCGCGCCCGCGCCGGACACCGGGGCGGCCGGCCCGGCAATCGGGGTGACAAATGCGCAGGCGGAAACAGGCCCGTCCATGGCGCCGGCCGCAACGCCGGACATGGCCTCGGCTGCCGCCGAGCCCGCGCCGGCAGCGGCTGAGCCGGCTGAAATCGAGGAGATTGCCCCGCGCGGGCCGGAGCAGCTTTTCACGCTGACAAACTCCGACTGCGCACTGACCTTTTCCTCCCGCGGCGCCGGCCTCGTGCAGGTGGATTTCCCGAACTACCGCCGATTTGCGGGCGACACCAGCTCCTGGGTTGTGATCGATCAGCGCCTGGCGCCCGCACTGGTCTACACGGGGCTGGCCGGGCTCGGCGCCGACGCGGACTTCCGCGGAGCCGCGGCCCCGGACGGCGCCAGCGTGACCTTCGAGCTCAAATCCGCGTCCGGTCTGGCCCTGACCAGGACAATCACGCTGGATCGCCGGGACGTGCCGCCCAACCGCGGCATCTGGGCCCGCATCAAGGCGCGCAGCATAGAGTCGGATGAAACCTACCGCCTCAAGGTTGTGGACGTGTTCTCGAACGCGGCCCCGGCTGCGCTGGACCTGGCGGCGTCAGGCTTGACGGCGGGCGGCATGACGGCGGCCGAGAGCGAACTGCGCTTCAAGGAGGCGCCGGCCCTCGGCGTTGACATCCGCTACGCGTCCGGCGGGCGCGGGGTCCGCTATTGGGGCGCGGAGCTTGTCAAGCTTTTCAGCGCCGACCAGAAGAAGAAAGGCCTGCCGCGCCCGCCCGAGTCAGTCCGACAAAGCGAGGAAACGCCTGTGGACTGGGTCGCGGTCAAGAACAAGTTCTTCGTTCAGATACTGGCGCCGGAGAACGGCGCGGGCGGATACCATCTGGCGGCCGACAGGGTCATCATCCCGGGCGAAGCCCAAAACCATCTCCTCGCGCCCAAGCACGCGGAGCTGGAACTGGTGAAGGCGGGCGTGAACTTCCCGGAAACACGGCTCGAGCCGGGCGGAACAATCGGCCGCGCGCATTCCTTCTACGCGGGGCCAAAGAAATACTCGGTGCTCAAGTTCCTGGGCTTCGAGCAGGATGCCGTTATGGAATTCGGGTTCTGGACCTATTTCTGCAAGCTCCTTCTCAACATCCTGAACCTGCTCTGGGCACTGATTCCCAATTACGGAGTGGCTATCATCCTGCTCACCCTGCTCCTCAAGGTGGTCTTCTGGCCGCTCACGCGCAAGAGCACGGAAAGCATGAAGAAGATGCAGGAAATCCAGCCCCTGATGGCCGAGCTCAAAACCCGCTTCAAGGACAATCCCAAGAAGCAGCAGGAGGAAACGCTGCGCCTTTACAAGGAGCACAAGGTGAACCCGCTGGGCGGCTGCCTCCCGATGCTGATCCAGATACCGGTGTTCATAGCGCTCTTTGTGGTTCTGCGCAGCGCCATCGAGCTGCGCTTCGCGGCATTCCTGTGGATCGACGACTTGAGCCAGCCCGAGCGCCTGTTCATGGACCTGGTGCATTTCCCGGTCAACCTGCTGCCCATCCTTATGACCGTGACGATGATCTGGCAGCAAAAACTCACGCCCACGGGCGGGGACCCGGCCCAGCAGAAGATGATGATGTTCATCATGCCGGTAATGATGCTGGTGATGTTCTACTCCATGGCGTCCGGCCTGGTCCTGTATTGGACCGCCAACCAGTGCGTATCGATCGTTCAGCAGCTTTTGACCAAGTATCGGGCGCGGATGAAGCCGGGCAAGACAGCGTGAAAATCACACTGGACAGCGTCACCAAACGCTTCGGCGCCGTGACGGCCGCCGACGGCGTTTCGCTCGAGGTCGGGGAAGGCGAAAGCTTTTTTCTCCTTGGCCCGTCCGGCTGCGGCAAGACGACGCTCCTGCGCTGCGTGGCCGGGTTCTGCGAGCCCGACGCCGGCAGGATCCTGTTCGACGGCCGGCCTGTGACCGACGTGCCGCCCCACAAGCGGAACACCGGCATGGTTTTCCAGAATTACGCGCTCTGGCCGCACATGACCGTCGAACAGAACGTGGCCTTCGGGCTGGACGTTCCCGGGCGCCGCCTGCCTTCCGAAGCGCGCGGGCAAAGGGTCCGCGAAATGCTGCGCGCCGTTCACATGGAGGAGTACGCCGCGCGCAAGCCGAACCAGCTTTCCGGCGGACAGCAGCAGCGCGTCGCGCTCGCGCGGGCGCTTGCGATCGGCCCCGGCTGCCTGCTTCTGGACGAGCCGCTCTCCAACCTTGACGCCAAGCTCCGCCACGAAATGCGGCGCGAGATCAAGCGCCTGGTCAGGGACATGGGCATAACCTCGATCTATGTCACGCACGATCAGAAGGAGGCACTCAGCATGGCCGACCGCTGCGCCGTGCTCCGGGCCGGCCGCGTCGAGCAGGTCGGCTCGCCGCGCGAACTCTACGAGCGGCCGGCAAACCGGTTCGTGGCCGACTTCCTCGGCGCGTCCAACCTCGTGCCCGGAAAGCTTGGAATCGGGGCGGCCGGAGAGGTCCTTGTGAAAACCCCGTCCGGCGAATGGCGCGGCCGGTCGGCGCCGGCCGGGCTCCAGCCCGGCGCCGACGCCGCGGTATCCATCCGGCCCGAGGCCATCCGCCGGGCGGCGCCCGATGCCAGCGGGCCGAATGTCTTTGCCTCGCGCCTGGCCGACTGGGTTTATCTTGGCGACATGGCCGAGCTCTGGCTTGCGCTCCCGGACGGCCTGGTCCTCAAGGCGCTCGAGACAAAACCCGCCGGAGCCCCGCCCGCAATCGGAGGCGCGATCAGGTTCCAGGTGGACCCTGCGGACGTTGTTGTGCTTGCATGACGAAGCCTCAAATGCGGAATATCGCGGGCAGGAAGACACGGTGCGCGCAGGCGGAGTTCGTCAGCCTGGAAAGAGAATATCCAATATCCAACAAGGAACTCCCAATATTCATCGGATCCCTTGGATATTGGATGTTCCGTTCAACCCCTATTCACGCAGGCAGGAGATAATTTGGAAAGCAGGTAACTGCTCAGGTAGATAGGGTTCAGGGTTCAGGCGAATTGCAGGCCTTTTCGGAGTGTAATGGCCGGCAGCCTCAAAATTCATGCGCCTCATCGTTCTT